>CBFGPB010000077.1:0-10431 GCA_965650545.1 uncultured Devosia sp.
CTGGCCCCGGCTGCCGACACTGCCTGTTCGACCTGCTCGGCACTGGCCTCGGTCACCGAGCCCACGACGTCGCCATGGTTGGCCGGATTGATGACTGACGTCACCTGCCCCCCTGCCCCGCCCATAAGCCCGAGGCCTTCTGCGTGCCAGCGATGGTCGGCAAATGCTTCGCGCGCGCCTTCCATCGCTCCAAAGGCCAACGGGTCGGTGAGATCGAGCCCCCGTGAATTGCGGCGCGCCCCAAATATGCCCGAGGGTTGGGGAATGGCGGGATTGGCCACCGCATCCCCTAGCGCCAGCAGCTTTGCGATCGGGTCTTCGGCGACCGTGGCGGCTGGTATGTCCTTGTCGGCAATCTGATAGACAAAGGAGCCGTTGGCGCCGTTCTCGAGCAACCGCCGCACCAGATAGGCCAGCAGGTCCTTGTGCGCGCCCACGGGCGCATAGATGCGCGTCGTCGTGCCATGGTTCTTGCGAAGCACCTCGTGCAATTGCTCGCCCATGCCGTGCAGGCGCTGCAATTCGTAGGTGTGGCTGAGCCGGTCGGCCTCCCGCGCCAGATGCAGCACTGCCGCGGCCGTGTGGGCATTATGCGTGGCAAATTGCGGATAGATATGGGCCGAGCCGAACAGTTTCCGCGCCGCCGCGATATAGCTCACATCGGTCGCCGCCTTGCGGGTGAAGACCGGGTAGCCGGGCAGGCCGAGCACCTGTGCGCGCTTGATTTCGGCGTCCCAGTAAGCGCCCTTGACCAGCCGCACCATGATCTTGCGATCGAGCCGCGCCGCCGTCTCCTCCAGCCAGTCGATCAGCGGCAGGACGCGCTTGCCATAGGCCTGCACCACGACGCCGAAGCCGTCCCACCCCGCGAGTTCCGGTGTCGCCAGCACCGCCTCGATCACGTCGAGCGACAGGTCCAGCCGGTCGGCCTCCTCGGCATCGATGTTGAAACCCATATTGGCCCTGGCCGCCACCAGCGCCAGCGCGCGCGTGACCTCGACGAGTTCGATCATCACCCGGTCGCGCTGGGCCACTTCATAGCGCGGATGCAGGGCGCTGAGCTTGACGGAAATGCCGGGATTGTCCCGCACCGAGCCATGGACGCAATGGGGCGCAAGCGCCTCGATGGCATTGCGATAGGCGTCGAAATAGCGGCTGGCGTCTTCGGCGGTGCGCGCGGCCTCGCCCAGCATGTCGTAGGAGTAGCGATAGCCCAGGGCCTCGGGCCGTCTCGCATTGGCGATGGCTTCTTCAATGGTCCGCCCGAAGACAAACTGGCTGCCCATCAGCCGCATGGCGTGGCCCACGGCCGTGCGGATCACCGGCTCGCCCAGCCGCGCCACGGCCCGATGCAGCGCCGTCCTGGGCCCAACCTCCGGGTCCCCGAGCACGTCGGCCGTCAGGTTGAGAGCCCAGGAGGAGAAATTGACCAGCGGGCTGGGTGAGCCGCCGAAATGGCGGGACCAATCGGCGCCGCCCACCTTGTCGTGGATCAGGGCGTCGACCGTTTCGCTGTCGGGCACCCGCAGCAGCGCCTCGGCCAGCGACATCAGCGCCAGCCCTTCCTCGCTGTCGAGCCCGTATTCGGCGAGGAAGCTCTCCATCAGCCCCAGTCGCGTGCCGCTGCGGACGGCTTCGACGAGGGTTACGGCACTCCCCGAAATGGCCTGTCGCGCCGCTTCGTCCAGCCCTGTCCCGGCAATGAGCTGGCGCACCAGGTCTGCCTCATCGGCGTGAAGTCGGCTGCGCAGGGTGTGTCGGATGTCGGCGATCGCGGTCATGGCTGGCTCGAAAAGGTGTTCGTACAGCCAGTCTGACAGAACATGCATAGTCTGTTCGCCTGATCTGGCGGAAATCATGTGACGAACGATATAATCGGTCGCCCCGGTGGAGGACTTTCGCCCATGACAGAGCAGGCTAGCAGCCCGTTGGACCAGATTGACCGCCGCATCCTCGATGAACTGGCCCGTGATGGACGCATCAGCGTCGCCGAATTGAGCCGGCGCGTGAACCTTTCCAAGACCCCCTGCCAGGCGCGAATTCGACGGCTCGAACAGGAAGGCTACATCCTGGGCTATCGCGCCATCGTCAATCCGACGCGCCTGGGCCTGCCGCATGTCGCTTTCGTCGAGGTGCGCCTCAGCGATACGCGCAAGGCCGCGCTGGAAGCCTTCAACAAGGCGGTCCGGGCCCTGCCCGAGGTGGAGCAGGCGCATATGATCGCCTCCAGTTTCGACTACCTGCTCAAGGTGCGCACCAAGGACATCATTGCCTATCGCGAAGTGCTGGGCGAAAAGATATCGGCGCTGCCGCATGTCGCGCATACCTCCACGCATGTCTCGATGGAGGCCGTCAAGGACGACGCCGAATAGCCGCCCTTGCATCGCGTGGCACCCTCTGTCATTGCGACCGGATCACTGCCCGGGGAGACACCCATGAAGACCATTTTTGTCGTTGGCATCGGAACGGGCAGCCCCGAGCACATGACCATTGCCGGCATCGAGGCCATCAACCGCGCGGATGTGCTGTTCGTGCCGGACAAGGGCGCCGACAAGGCGGACCTGGCCGATGTGCGGCTCGACATCATCACCCGCTTCGTGCGCCGGGCAGAACCCAGGATGATCGGCTATTCCGTGCCCAGCCGCGACGCCGGCAACCCCGACTATGGGCAGGGCGTCGCCGACTGGCATGCCGCCCTGGCCGGCATATTCGGCCTGTTGATCGCCGATATCCCGGACAGTGGGTCCGGCGCCTTCCTTGTCTGGGGCGATCCGGGACTCTACGATTCGACCCTGCGCATCCTCGAACGGGTCGATCAGCCCATCAAGGTCGAGGTCATCCCGGGCATCACGGCCATCCAGGCCCTGACGGCGGCCCATGGCATCGCCCTCAACCGCATCGGCGAACCCGTGCTCATCACCACCGGCCGCAGGCTGGGCCCGGTGGAGACCGACACGGTCGTCATGCTCGACGGACGCCAGGCCTTCCTCGAGGCCGATCCGAATCTGGAAATCTTCTGGGGCGCCTATCTGGGCACGCCCAACCAGATCCTGGTCGCCGGGCGGCTGGGCGACGTAGCCAACCGGATCGTCACCCTGCGCACCGTGGCCCGCCAGCGCCATGGCTGGATCATGGATACCTATCTCCTGCGCAAGCCCCAATAGCGGACCGGCCGCGCCATCAACGCCCCCCAGACTGACTAACGGAACGATCCTGTCCCTCTGCGATCGGCGCCCGGGCGCGATCAAGACAACGCGACTTGACTCCGCCCGCAAATGCGCAATACGCTTCGCAAACGTTTGCAAAATTCACCAATACAAATTGCAAACGTTCGTAATGGGAGGCAAGGCAGGTTGGCAGCGCGTGGCGTTACGCTGAAGGAGTTGGCTGAACACCTGGACGTGTCGATCACGACCGTGTCCCGCGCCCTGGCGGATAGCCCAACGATTGCGCTGAAGACCCGCCAGCGGGTGGCAGAAGCGGCCAGCCGCCTGGGCTACGTGCCCAATGTCGCGGGCCGCCAATTGGTATCGGGGCGCAGCGGCTTCGCCGGGCTCGTGCTGCCCATCCGTGGACCCAATTTCATCGATTCCTATGTGGGCGAGTTCGTCACCGGGCTGGGCGAGGGCCTGGTGCAGCATGGCATGGACCTGTTCATCGCCACCGCCCAAGCGGGGCATACCGAGCTCGACGTGCTGCGCCATGTGGTCGAGTCCGGCCGCGCGGATGGCGTCGTGCTGCCCAGAATCGGCGAGGATGATGAACGCGTCCGCTATCTCATCGAGCGACGCATTCCCTTCGTCACCCATGGGCGGCTGATGGGCGATCAACCCGCCTACAACTGGCTCGACAGCGACCACGTCACCGCCTTCGGCCAAGCCTTCGACCTGCTATACGGCCTCGGGCACCGCCATTTCGGACTGGTCAGCATTACCGATCGCATGACCTTCCGGCGGCTGCGCGAACGCGGCCTGCGCGAGGCCATCGCCAGGCAGGGCGATCCGGAGGTGACGCTGGAAATCGTCTCGGCGCCGCGCTTCGACAAGGCAGCCATGGCCAAGGCCGTCTTTGGCCTGCTGACCGGCGAGGCGCGGCCCACGGCTGTCATCGGCATCTTTGACGAGCTGGCGCTGACCGTCATGGAAGAGGCGACGCGCCTTGGGCTGTCAGTCCCCAAGGACCTGTCGGTCGTGGGGTTCGACAACATCGCCGCGTCGGCCTATGCGCCGCCCGGCCTTACCACATTCGACGCCGATATCCGCGCCTCAGCGCACACCATTGCCGAAATGCTCATCGCCGCCATCGAAGGCCAGCAGGACACCAGCCAGGTACTGGTGCGTCCCCGCCTGGTCGCGCGTGGCAGCCACGGCCCCGTGCCAGGGAGACTCTGACCAAAAGACTACCAACCCAGGGAGGACTATCATGAAGAAAACTCTGCAACTGCTCGGCGGCGCCGCATTGGCGCTTGTCCTGGCAGCACCGGCACAGGCACAGGTGTTGTTCTGGTCGACACAGGCAGCACCCGTCGAGGAAACCCAGCGCATGCGCGAGCAGGTTCTGGCCGGCTTCGAGGGCGGCGTGGATTTCCAGGCATCGGACCCAGGTCCCTTCCTCACCCGCCTCTCGGCGGAAGTGGAAGCCGGCTCGGGCCAGATCGGCGTGATCGGGGCGCTCCATGGTGACCTGTCTTCCTATGCCGACAACCTTGTCGACCTGTCCGATGTCGACCTGTCCGGCATCACGGTCAGCGACGCCTTCATGGAACTGGGCAAGCTCGGCACCGAAGAGCAGAAATACCTGCCGTGGATGCAGGCCAACTACGTCATGGCCGCCAACAAGCAGGCGCTCGAATACCTGCCCGAAGGGGCCGACATCAATGCACTGACCTATGATGAACTGGTGGCCTGGGCCAAGACACTGGCCGAAGAGACCGGCTCGCCCAAATTCGGCTTTCCCGCCGGCCCCCAGGGCCTCAAGCACAGGTTCTTCCAGGGCTTCCTGCTGCCTTCCTATGCCGGCTCGACCGTGACCAAGTTCGCGTCCGCCGAGGCGGAAGCGGGCTGGACCATGTTCAAGGAGCTTTGGCAGTACACCAATCCGGCCTCGACCAATTACGGCTTCATGCAGGAGCCCCTGCTGGCGGGTGACGTCTGGGTTGCGTTCGACCACATTGCCCGGCTGGCCGATGCCTTCAACCAGCGCCCCGACGACTTCGTCGCCTTCCCTGCCCCCTCGGGCCCCATGGGACGCGGCTTCATGCCGGTTCTGGCCGGTGTGGCCGTACCGTCGAGCGCCCCGGACATGGAAGCCTCCAAGGCACTGGTGAAATACATGATGCAACCTGAAACCCAGGTTGCGACGCTCCTGGCCACCAGCTTCTACCCGGTCACCGACGCGCCCCTGCCCGAGGACCTGCCCGCATCCGCCCGCGCCCTCGGCCCGGCAATCACGGCCATGACCACTTCGGAAGATGCACTGCCGGCGCTTCTGCCGGTGGGTCTGGGCGATCTCGGCGGGCAGTTCAACCAGGTCTATATCGACGCGTTTGAGCGCATCGTCCTCGGGAACCAGCCGATCCCCGATGTTCTGGCCGAACAGGCGGGCACGTTGCGCAGCCTGATGGAACAGGCCAACGCGCCCTGCTGGCTGCCTGACGCCGCCTCCGAAGGCCCCTGCCCGGTGGACTGACCCTCTCCTCCCGCCAAAGCCACCCGACGCTCCAGGGCGCCGGGTGGCTGCCTCAGCCCGGAGCCAGCCATGCAAGCCAAAGCCCTGCCCTATCTGCTGCTATTGCCGGCGACCTTGTTCCTGCTGGTCTTCTTCGTCTATCCGTTCATCCAGATCGCGATTCTCGCGGTCACGCGGGACGGCAGTTTTTCCCTGCAGCCGCTCACAACCATGGCCACGCACTGGAAGTTCAGCTCGGCGCTGGGCTGGACCCTCCTGCTGGCGGCCGTCGTGGTGCCGATCCAGCTTGCCATGGCGCTGTCCATGGCCAGCATCGTCACCAAGCTCAAGACCGGCCGCAATGCCATCCTCTACATCTTCTCCATCCCGCTCGGCCTGTCCGACCTGGCAGCGGGCATTGTCTGGCTCGCGATCTTCGAGCAGTCGGGCTTTCTCAATTCCATGCTGGCCGGACTCGGCGTGATCGACCGGCCGGTCCTGTTTCTGGGCTACCAGAATATCTGGATCATCTTCCTCGCCGTGGTGCTGGCGGAAATCTGGCGCGCGACCGCCATAATGATGGTCATCCTCGTGTCCGGCATGGGGCTGATCCCCAAGGAATATTACGAGGCCGGTGAAGTCTTCGGCGCCGGAGCCTGGCAGCGCTTCTGGAAGATCACCATCCCCATGCTGCGCCCAAGCCTGCAATCGGCTCTGATCCTGCGCACGCTGGCTGCCTTCGAGGTATTCGCCGTGGTGACGGCCCTGGGCGGCACGACCCTGCCGGTGCTGATGGGCGAAACCTACAACTGGCAGTTCACGCTGCAGGATCGCAACGTGGCGGCCGCCTATGCGCTGGTCATCCTGGCCATATCCATTGCCGCCACCCTGTTCTTCCTGCGCGTGCTGCGTGTTCCCAAGGGGGCCACGATATGAGCGCTGCAACCGACACTCCCAGCCCTGTGCAATCGACCCGCTCTGCCGCGCGGTTTCTGTTCTGGGCTTCCATCGTCCTGATCTGCGCATGGGTCTTGCTGCCCATCTACCTGCTGATGGTCAATGCGCTGTCCTCGCCAGAGCAGGTGAGCGCTTTTCCCAAGACGGGCCTGCCCGGTTTCGACTTCGGCTCGCTGCAGTTCTTTGCCGGCTTTGCCGGCGTCGGGCGGGCATTGTGGAATTCGGTTCTCGTGGCGGTGCTGACCATGGTGCTCTCCATAGGCATCGGCGCGCCCGCGGGCTATGCGTTGTCGCGCTTCGACTTCCCTGGCAAGGAAGTGTTCCGCATGCTGGTGGTGATGACGCGCGCCTTCCCGCTGCCGCTCCTGGCCCTGCCTCTGGCCGTCATGTTCATCCGCACCGGGCTGGACGATACGGCGTTCGGCCTCGCGCTCGTCCATACCGTGCTGGCCATACCCTTCGCCGTTCTCATCACCTTCTCCCTGTTCTCGGGCATTCCGCTCGAACTGGAAGAAGCGGCCTGGACGCTGGGCTGCAATCGCTGGCAGGCCTTCCGCAAGGTGGTGCTGCCGCTGGTTCTCCCCGGCATAGCGGCGTCGGCGGTGTTTGCCTTCACCATTTCCTGGAACGAGGTCTTTGCCGCGGCGGTGCTGACCATAGAGAACCGGACCTTGCCGGCGTTCCTCATCCAGAACCTCAACGTCTCGCCGCTTCACCTCAAGTTCGCCGGCGGCGCTGCGCTCGTCGTACCCGCACTCGTCTTCATCTTTGCCGTTCGCAAATACCTGTTTGCGATGTGGGGCATCGCCAACCGGTAGGGAGGCTGTCATGGCCGAAATCGTCATCAAGAACGTTGCCAAGCGCTTCGGGACATTCACCGCGCTGCATTCGATCGACCTCACCATCGCCGACCAGGAGTTCATGGTGCTGCTGGGCGCTTCGGGATGCGGCAAGACCACGCTTCTGCGGATCATTGCCGGGCTCGAAACGCCCAGCGAGGGTGAAGTGTGGATCGGCGGCAAGCGCGTCGACCACCTGCCCCCGCGGGAGCGCGGCATCGCCATGGTATTCCAGAACTACGCCGTCTTCCCGCATTTGACGGTCTTCGAGAATATCGCCTTCGGTCTCCGGATGAAGAAGCTGCCGCAGGCCGAGATCGACGAGCGCGTCAATCGCACCGCCGAGCTCATGCATATCGAGCAATTGCTCAAGCGCTATTCCGGGCAGCTCTCGGGCGGCCAGCGCCAGCGTGTGGCGGTGGCGCGGGCACTGGCCATGGAGCCGGATGTGATCCTGATGGATGAACCCCTCTCCAACCTGGACGCCTTGCTGCGCCTCGAGATGCGTGCCGAGCTCAAGGGCGTGCTGGCCGGCAGCAAGACCACCACCATCTACGTCACCCATGACCAGGTCGAGGCCATGAGCCTTGCCGACCGGATATCGGTGATGAATGGCGGCCGGATCGTTCAAGCGGCCAGTCCCGTGGAGGTCTATCGCAATCCCGCCGCGCGCTTCGTGGGCAGTTTCATTGGCAATCCCCCCATGAACTTCCTCCCGGCCAAACGCGGGACCAATGGCCAATTCCATGTGGCGGGCCTGGACCTTCCGGGGCCCGCCTCCGGCGACAACCTCGAATTCGCCATCCGCCCCGAGGATGTCGAGATCGCGCCCGAAGGCTTTGCCGCCACGGCTCGGGTCATCGAGCCCCTCGGTGCGCATACGCTGGTCACCGCTGAGGTGGACGGCAAGCTGTTCCGCGCCGTGCTCGACAGCGATGTGCGGATTGCGCCGGGCGATGCCTTGCATCTGGCACCCAAGCCTGACCGCATCCGCTGGTTCGACCCTGAGACCACCCTGGCCGTCTGACGCCGGACTGCCGTTCAGAAAGCTCCCGCCATGACCACCGACACCGCAGCGCTCCGCCACCTCGCCATCGAGGTCCTCCAGGAAAACGATCTGGGCAGTTATACAGTGCCAACCAAGGGCCTCTACCCATTCCAGTGGAACTGGGATTCGTGCCTCACTGCCCTGGGCCAGGCGCATTTCGACGAGGCCCGGGCCTGGACCGAGATCGAGACGCTGTTTGCCCATCAGTGGCCTGATGGCATGGTCCCCCACATCGTCTTCCACGTCTATTCGGACGGCTATTTTCCCGGCCCCGATGTATGGGGCACCAACCGGCCCACCGCGACGTCGGGCATCACCCAGCCCCCGGTGGCGGGCTTTGCCGTGAGGCGCCTGTTTGACCACGCGCGCGATCGTGTGCTCGCCGAGGAGAAGGCGCGGGCGCTCCTGCCCAGGATCGACAAGTGGCATGACTGGTTCTACCGCTACCGCGATCCCCAGGCCGAGGGGCTGGTCGCCATTCTCCATCCCTGGGAAGCGGGCCGTGACAATTCGGTCGACTGGGACGAGGCCTTCGAGCGGGTCCCCACCGAAGGCATCGCGCCCTATACGCGCCGCGACACCCAGCATGCCGATCCCGCGCACCGCCCGACCAAGGCGCAATACGACCGCTATCTCTGGCTGGTCGAGAAATTCCGCTCGCTGGGCTGGGACAATACCAGGCTGCACGATGCTTCACCCTTCCAGGTGATCGATCCCGGCTTCAACGCCATCCTGGTTCGGGCCGCGGCGGATCTGGCCGATCTTGCCGAACGCCTTGGCGAACACCGGATCGCAGCCGACAACCGCGCCCGCGCGGAAAAGGGTATTGCCGCCCTCGAAAGCCTCTGGAGCGACCGGCACGGGCAGTATCTGTGCAAGGACCGCACGACCGGTCAGCTGGTCGACAGCGCTTCGCTGGGCGGTCTCCTGCCCGCTTTCGCCGCCATCCCCCGCGAGCGCGCCGCCGCCATTGCACGAACGGTGGAACGCTGGTCGGAGCGCGTGCCTTTCATCATTCCGTCCCAGGACCCTGCCGACCCCCGTTTCGAGCCGAAACGCTACTGGCGGGGTCCGGTCTGGCTGGTCACCAATTACATGATTGCCGACGGCCTTGCCGCGATCGGCGAAAGCCAGGTGGCCGACCACATCACCCGCTCCAGTCTCGAACTCATCACCACGTCCGGCTTCGCGGAATATTATGACCCGATCACTGCGGAGCCTTGTGGTGGCGGACGGTTCACCTGGACGGCGGCGATGGTGCTGGAATTCATCGCCCAATCGGAAGCCAGGTGACGCGCAGCGTTGCTGTAGTGCATGCGCGCCGCGCCTGCTAGAACCGTCCGGACGGATCGAAGCAGGTAGAACGTGAATCAGCCGGTAGCCAGTTTGCTCGGAACGGCCGGCGCCCGGCGCGGCGCCTGCCCGACCCTGCGCACGCCAATGCCCACTGGTGACGGCCTGCTCGCACGCATCCGCGTGGTCGGGGCCAGCCTCACCCCTGGCCAAATTGCCGAACTTGCCCGTCTCGCCGCCGAGCATGGCAATGGCCTCGTCGAAATCACCGCGCGCGGCAATCTGCAAGTGCGGGGCCTTAGAGCAACCAGCGCCGCTCCCTTCGCCGACGCCGTCACCGCCATCTTGCCCATCGAAACCGGCCTTGTCGTCGACATGTCGCCGCTGGCGGGCCTCGACCCGCAGGAACTGGCCGACCCACGTCCGATCGCCGCCGCCATTCGCGACGGCGCCGCGGCCTGGGCAGATCGCCTCGGCCCCAAGGTCAGCGTGGTGATCGACAGTTCTGGGCAGGTCCCCCTCGCTGCGCTCAAGGCCGATATCCGGCTCGTCGCGCTGCCGGACAAGCTTTGGGCCTTGACCCTGGGCGGCGGCAAGCCGCAGCAGGTCGATGCGGACGGCGCCATC
>CBFGPB010000078.1:0-10340 GCA_965650545.1 uncultured Devosia sp.
CCGTAGAGGAGGTCGAGATTGACCGATGCGACGCCGCGCGCGCGCATGGCATCGACCACGGCGCGGGTCTGCTCGAAACTTTGCAGCCGATTGATCGCCTTCTGCACCCGAGGATCGAAATCCTGCACCCCGAGGCTGGCACGGGTAAGGCCGAAGGCGGCCATGGCGTCGTAGCGCCCCTCATCGAGATCGTTGGGGTCGATCTCGATGCTGATTTCCACGCCCTCGGTCAGATTGAAGGCTCGCGAGAGCTTGGCCTTGAGCGTCAGCAGGTCTTCGGCGGAGACCAGGGTCGGCGAGCCGCCCCCGAGATGGATGGCGGTGACGCGCCCGCGCCCGGCCAGCTTGTCACTCACCCAGTCGATTTCCGCGTAGAGCGCCTCAAGATAGTCTGCGACCGGCTCGTAGCGCAGCGTGTGCTTGGTATGGCAGCCGCAGAACCAGCAAAGGCGGTCGCAGTAAGGGATATGGAGGTAGAGCGAGATGGTCGCGTCGGGGGCCAGACTGCCCAGCCAATGCGCGTAGGTCTGCGGTCCGATGCCGGTATGGAAATGGGGTGCCGTGGGATAGCTGGTATAGCGCGGCACCGGAACGGAATAGCGTTCGACAAGGTCGCGGGCTGATGTGGTCACCGATCCAAACTCGCTGCTGAAGCTGTCGGTGCCGATATACCAGCCGCTGCGCGGGGCTATTTGTTCGAGATCAAACCGATGTGTCAGCCGCGACGTCAGGTCGATTTCAGGCGCTTGAGGAAGGCCACGGTTTCCACCTCGTCCGCGTCGAGGCCGTCCACCGGCTTCAATCGACCCGACCGGCGCAGAGTGCCCGCTTGCCAGCATTCCGGGATCGCCGGATGCACATAGGCCTGCCGGCACACTGTCCGCGTATTGCCGAGCCGTGCGGCCACCTGGTCGATCACTGCATTCATGGTGCGAGTGCGGGCAGCTTTCGTGTCGGGCACCTCCGTGTCCACGAAGAGGCCGAAGGCGCGAACGGTCCCCGCCCAGGTGCGGAAATGCTTGGCGGTGAAGCCAGGGCCGGCAAAGGCGGCCAGGTAGTCGTTCACATCCCGGGACGAGATCGCGCAGACAGCGCCATCATTCTCGTATTTGAACAGGTGCTGGCCCGGCAGGTCCTGCAGGGACTTGAGGATATTGGCGATGCGCCGGTCGGCCAGTTGCAGGCGCCACAGCTTGCCGGATTTACCCTTGAACCGGAATGTCAGACGGGGGCCGGCGATGTCGACATGGCGGCGCCGCAAGGTGGTGAGACCAAAGCTCTTGTTCTGCTCGGCATAGGTGGGATTGCCGATGCGAATGAGACTGTTGTCGAGAAGCCAGACGACGGAGGCGACCACGCGCTCATAGCCGAGCGAGCGTCGGCGCAGATCCTGCTCAACCTGGGCGCGAAGGCCGGGCAGGGCTTTGGCGAAGTCGATGAGCGTATCGAACTTGGTGGTACTGCGGTGTTCGGTCCACTCGGCGTGGTAGCGATACTGCTTGCGCCCCCGTTCGTCGCGGCCGGTTGCCTGGATATGCCCGCAGGCATCGCGGCAGATCCAGACGTCGGTCCAGGCCGGTGGGATGGCCAGGGCCCTGATCCGGTCGATTTCGTCCTTGTCGGGCCGGCTGCCGTCCTCGGCGCGATAGGCGAACCCCGTGCCGTGCCGGACGCGCCGCCACCCCGTGTCCAGGTCGCAGGAAAAGACGAGCTTCGGCGCCGGGCCGATTTCGTCAGCGCGCATCCTGTCGAGAACGATCCTGGCCAGTTGCATCGAATTTGCCTCATGAACGGCTTTGCAATGCCTGGTGGGAAAGAACGTTCCCGCGCTTTGCGTGATTGGACGGAACGGGCAGTGCAACGCTGCGTTGAGTCGCGAATCACGCGAGGAGCCGCCCATGCCCGCCACCCGTCCGATCTGGAAAGGCCAGTTGCGCCTCTCCCTGGTGTCCATCCCGGTTGAACTCTTCAGTGCAGCGCGGACCAGCGCCAAGCCCAGTTTCCGGCAGATCCATGAGCCGACCGGCAAGCCGATCCACTATGAAAAGGTCGTCGCAGGGGTCGGTCCGGTCGACAAGGACGAGATCATCAAAGGCTTTGAATATGAAAAGGGCGACTACGTCCTTTTGACCGACGAGGAGATCGATGCGGTCAAGCTTGAAACACGCAAGACGCTTGAGCTGACGCAGTTCGTCGGCGCCTGTGAGATCGACCCGATCTACTATGATAAGGCCTACTTCGTTGTGCCCACGGACGAGTTGGCCGAGGATGCCTTCCGGGTGATCCGCGATGCCCTGCGCGAGACGCAGAAAGTGGGCCTTGGGCAACTGGCCATGCGCGGCAAGGAATACCTGGCGGCCATCAAGCCGAGCGGAACCGGCCTGATGCTGGAAACGCTTCACTACGAGGACGAAATCCGCAAGGCCGACCCCTTCTTCTCGCAGATCTCGAACAAGAAGGCCGAACCGGACCTGCTCGAAGTGGCCACGGCCCTGATCGAGAAGAAGTCCGCCAAGTTCGATGCTACCGCCTTCAAGGATCACTATCAGGCGGCGCTCCACGACCTCATCAAGCGCAAGATGAAAAACAAGGGCCGAAAGATCACCGCCGACGAAGATGATGAACCCAAACGTCCGAGCGGGGCCAATGTGGTTGACCTCATGGCCGCCCTCAAGGAGAGCCTGGAAGGGGGCACCAAGAGCCGGTCCACTGCGCGCCGCAAGCCGGCAGAGAAGCCGGCTGCCACCCAGCCCAAAGCGCGGAAGCCGGGCGGCAGCACGCCCCGTAAGAAAGCGAGCTAGTCATGCCGGCAAAGGCGTCGGACCTGCTCAAGGACTATAAGGCCAAGCGCAATTTTGCGCGCACCCAGGAGCCTGCGGGCGCGGCGCCGAAGGCGGGCGGGGGACGTGGCAGTTTCGTCGTGCAGAAGCATGATGCGACCCGCCTGCACTACGATTTCCGGCTGGAGCTGGACGGCGTCCTCAAAAGCTGGGCCGTGACCAAGGGGCCATCCAACAATCCTGCGGACAAGCGGCTGGCGGTCCGCGTCGAGGACCATCCGCTCGAATATGGTGGCTTTGAAGGCACGATCCCCGAGGGCGAATATGGCGGTGGGACTGTCATGCTCTGGGACCGTGGGACCTGGGAGCCCATCGGCGATCCGCATGAGGGGCTCGAAGGCGGCGATCTCAAGTTTCGCCTCTTCGGCGAGCGCATGAAGGGCGAATATGTGCTGGTCCACATGAAGGGCCGCGACACGAAACGCCGTGCGGCCCCCGACCGCGAAAACTGGCTGCTGATCAAGCATCGCGACAGCTATGCGCGAGACAAGGATACCTTGACCACGCGGTTCACCAGGTCCGTCGAAAGCGGACGGGACTTCAGGCAGATTGCCAATGGTGCCAAACCGGCCAAAGGGCAGACGCCTGCCGAAGCGGTCTGGCATTCCGATCCGGACGAGGCAGAGAAGGCCGACCAGCAGACGCGCATTCTTGCCTCGGCTGCCGGCGGCAAGGTGCCGGGCTTCCGGCCCGTGCAACTGGCGACGCTGGTCGACAGCGTGCCCACGGGCGAGGGCTGGTTGTTCGAAATGAAATATGACGGCTATCGGTGTCTCGCGGCGGTCAACGGCGAGAGCGTCCGGCTCTATACCAGGAATGGCCTCGACTGGACGGAGCAGTTCGGTGCCCTGGTCAAGCCGTTCCAGAAACTCAAGCTCAAATCCGCGCTCATCGACGGCGAGATCTGTGCCTTCGACGAAAAGGGTCGGACCGATTTCTCGACCCTCAAATCGGTTCTGTCCGACGGCGGCCGGCTGGAGTTTTTCGCCTTCGATCTGCTGCAGTCCCATGGGGAGGACCTGACCGGCCTCCCGCTCATCGAGCGCAAGGCGAGGCTCGAAAAGCTGCTTGCGGGTCCGGGCCGCGAGGAGCCGATCCAGTATTCTTCCCATGTCCGCCAGCATGGCCAGGCGGTTCTCGACGCCCTCTGCCGCGACGGCCACGAGGGGGTCATCGCCAAGCGCGCCGACGCGCCCTATCGCGGCGAGCGCAGCAGGGATTGGCTCAAAATAAAATGCTCCAAGCGGCAGGAATTCGTGATCGGCGGCTGGTCTCCGTCCAGTAAGCGTCGCGGCTTTGCCTCGCTCCTGTTGGGCAGTTGGGAGGGTGGCAAGCTTGTTTATCGCGGTCGGGTCGGGACAGGCTTCAATCAGGATCTCTTGGTGGAGATTGACCAGAAACTCAAGAGATTGGCTCGCAAGACCAGCCCATTCGATGCCGTCCCCGACGAGCGCGCCCGGGATGCGTACTGGGTCAAGCCGGACCTCGTTGCCGAGATTGGCTTTACTGAATTCACGCCCGACGGAGTCCTGCGCCATCCCAGCTTCATCGGCCTTCGCGACGACAAACCCGCCAGGGAGGTGCGATTGGAAAAGGCTCCGCAGAAAGGAAGTGACGGCGCGTCCATCGCGGCCAAGCTCGGCGTCCGGCTGACCTCGCCGGAGCGGGTGGTCTATCCCGGCCAAGGCATCACCAAGGCCAGACTGGTCGAGTATTATGACGCCGTCGCTGAGGCCATGCTGCCCCATATCAGGGACCGACCACTGAGCCTGGTACGCTGCCCGCAGGGCCGGACCAAGCATTGCTTCTTCCAGAAGCACGACACGGGGGGATTTCCCGAACAGTTGCGTTCGAGGACCCTTGCCGAGAAGGATGGGGACAGGAAGGACTATTTCTACGTTGAGGATCTGGCGGGCCTCGTGGCCGGCACGCAGATGAACGTGCTCGAATGGCATATCTGGGGGTCGCATTTCGACACGGTCGAGCGCCCCGACCGGCTCGTCTTCGACATCGACCCCGACGAAAGCCTCGACTTTTCGAAGATCGGCTCGGCCGCCCTGGACATCCGGGACCGGCTCAAGGCCCTCAAGCTCACCAGCTTTCCCATGGTGTCGGGCGGCAAGGGCATGCATGTGGTGGTGCCGCTGAGGCCGGAGGCCGAGTGGCCCGAGGTGAAGGCCTTCTGCAAGGCTTTCGCGCAATCCATGGCCGAAGCTGAGCCGGAGCGGTTCACTGCCAGCCTTTCCAAGGCGCGGCGCGAGGGGCGACTCTTCATCGACTATCTGCGCAATGAGCGTGGCTCGACCGCAATCTGCCCGTGGTCTGTCCGTTCAAGGCAAGGGGCGCCTGTGGCGGTTCCCGTGGAATGGGATGAGGTCCCCCGACTGAGGGCGGCGAATGGGTTCTCCCTCGCCGCCGCCATTGAGAGGGCACAGGACAAGGCCTGGCCAAACTACTTCCGCCAGAAGCAGGCGCTGCCGGAGACACGTCCTGCTGCGTAGGCGCCCACAGCGCCGAATGCCCGTCGACAATCGACAGGCGCGGCAGTGGGCGTACGACTCCCCTGCTTCAGGTCGGCATCAGAGCCGGTAGATCCGGCGCGCATTGGCGTGGAGCAATCGGGCCTGTTCGTCCGCGCTGGAGCCCTTGATGATCTCGCGGGTGGCGTTGACCCAGTCGGTGAGCGAGCCGCCCAGGGTGACCACGGGATGGTCGGAGCCCCAGACGACGCGGTCCCAGCCGAAGCACTCGATGATGTGTTCGACAAAGGGGCGGAGCTGGTCGATGGACCAGCTCGGGCCGGCATAGGCCATCAGGCCCGAGACCTTGGCATTGAGATTGGGCAGCCGCGACAGGGAACGGATATTGTCCCGCCAGTCGCCAGGCTGGTTGAGGTCGATATATTGCGCGCCGCAATGGTCGAGGATGAAGGTCACGTCCGGACAGCGGCGAACGAGGGCTTCGCCCACGGGCAGCTTGTCGTGGCGGACGACAAGGTCGAAGCTGAGTCCATACTGCGCGAGGCGCCGGAGATTGTCGGTGAAAAGGGCGGTCTGGCTGAGGTCGTCAGGCGACTCGTGCAGGATGCGGCGCAAGCCGCGCACCCCGGACATCGACACCAGGCGCTCCAGTTGCGCCGGAAAATCCGCGTGCTCAGGCCGGCAGGCCGCTACCGCGCCGACAATGCCATCGAGATGCAGCACATAGCGCGTCTCGTCCTCGATGTCGGCCTCTGCCACATCGACTTCCATGTGGATCGCACCCTCGATGCCCAGGGGTCGGGCTTCCGCGAGATAGCTCTCGATGGTCCAAGGGCGGTTGAGGGGGTGGCCTTCGGAGATCCAGGGATAGGAAAACCGGTCTGGAAGGACGAGGTGCAGGTGGGTGTCGATAATCGGGATCATGCGTGGTCTTCGGGCTTTGTCGGGGATGGATTGCTAGCAGGCTGCAGTGGCGGAACCAAGCCAGTTAACGCCGGACGCCGAGACGGGTCATCTTCTCGCTCAGGGTCCGCCGGGGCACTTGCAGGGCTTCGGCGGTGGCGGCGATGGAATCATTGTTTCGGTCGAGTTCGGTCTCGATCAGGTGTCGTTCATAGGCGGCGAGGCGTTCGGCGAGGCTCTCACCCGATGGCGAGGGCAGGCGCTGGCCGAGAATGTCGCCGATGGAGCGGCCGGTAGCGCCCAGCCCTAGGGCGAAGCGATCAGCGGCGGCCTTGAGTTCGCGCACATTGCCCGGCCAGGTGTGGGAGAGCAGGGCGCTGAGATCGGCCGGGTGCAGGGCCGGGGCCGGACGGCCAAAGCGCCGGGAGGCTTCCCCCAGGAAGTGGTGGAAGAGGATGACGCAATCATCGCCCCGGTCGCGCAGGGGCGGCAGGTCGAGGGTGGCCATGTTGAGACGATAGTAGAGATCGGCACGGAAGCGGCCGGCCTGGCTTTCGGCGGCGAGATCGACCTTGGATGCGGCGACGATCCTGAGGTCGAGCGGCACCTGCTTGTTGGAGCCGAGGCGCTCGACCACGCGCTCCTGGATCACGCGCAGCACCTTGGCCTGGGCCAGCATGGGCATGGATTCGATCTCGTCGAGCAGCAGCGTGCCGCCATTGGCGAATTCGAATTTACCCACCCGCTGGCCCGATGCGCCGGTGAAGGAGCCGGCTTCGTGGCCGAAAAGCTCGCTTTCAATGAGTTCGGCGGGAATGGCGGCGCAGTTGACCGCCACGAAGGGACCCTTGGCCCGGGGCGAAAAATCGTGAAGGCAGCGCGCGACCACTTCCTTGCCGGTGCCGGTCTCGCCCAGAAGGATGATGTCGGCCGGAATGGCTGCCAGTTCGAGCACGGAGCGGCGCAAGTCCTCCATGACGCGGGAGGCACCGACGAGGCGGGTAGAGAGCTCATTGGCGCCGCCATCGAGTTTGCGGCGGAGATCGGCCAGTTCGCGCTTCAGCCGGGCCTGCTCGGCGGCACGGGAAATGGAATGGACGAGCTGGTCGGGGACATAGGGCTTTTGCAGGAAGTCGAAGGCGCCGGCCCGCATGGCTTCCACCGCCATGGGAACATCGCCATGGCCGGTAATGAGGATGACCTCGGTGGGCAAGCCTCGTTCGGCAATGGTGCGCAGAAGGTCCATGCCGGAGAGGCCCGGCATGCGCACGTCGGTCAAGACGATATGGGGGTGGCGGTCATCAATGGCGGTGAGCGCCTCCTGGGCATTGGCGGCGGTGGCGGTTTCGAAGCCCGAAAGGCGCAGCCATTGCTCGAGCGCGGTACGCACCATGTCTTCGTCATCGACGATGAGAACGGAGGGGCTAGTCATGCGGAGACTTTCGCGTTCGCGGCGGCGATTGCCGGCAAGGTGATCGTGAATGTGCTGCCCTGGCCGGGCTTTGAGCGGGCGGTGATGGTGCCGCCCGCGTCGCGGACGAGGCCATAGGAAATGGCGAGGCCAAGCCCGAGGCCTTTGCCGGCGGGCTTGGTGGTGAAGAAGGGATCGAACAGGGTCGCCATATTGGCCTCGGCAATGCCAATGCCGGTGTCGGAAATGGCGATGCGGGCCGTGCCGCCTTCACTTGAAACGCCGATGGAGAGCACGCGCATCGGCGTCTCCTCCATTGCATCGGCGGCATTGGCGATGAGATTGATCAGCACCTGTTCGAGGTGAACCGGATTGGCCCTGACGCCGATGGGTGGGCGGGGACGGCGGTATTCGATATCGATGCCCACTTGCCTCAGCCGGTGGTCCGTGAGGTCGAGGGCATTGGCGATGACCGCTCCGATATCGGCCTGCATGACGCCGTGCTTCTCCTTGCGCGCGAAAGTCTTCAAATGGCCGGTGAGATTGGCCAGGCGCTCCACGACCTTGTCCATGGCAGTCAGGATCGGCCCCATCTCGGTGCCGCCGCGGCGCTGTTCGATAAGGCGGGCACTGGCCATGTGGGTCGCGAGGGCGGCGACAGGCTGGCTGACTTCGTGCGCAACGCCCGCAAGGGCCTGGCCTAGACTGGCGAGCTTGGCGGCCTGGATGAGACCCTGCTGGGCGTCTTCCTCGGCCCTTTCGGCGCGCACACGTTCGGCAATCTCGGCGCGCAACTGTTCGTTCATGGCGTGGAGATCTTCGGTGCGTTCGGCCACGCGCTGCTCGAGCTGGTTGTGGTCGGCCAACCGCTGTGCAACGAGCCGCCGGCGTTGCTCGAAGAGCACGACGATCAGCACAAGGGCGGCGCAGGCCAGGGCTGCGGCGGTGGCCATGGTCAGCGCGCCGCCATAGAGCGGAGCGAGCGGCGAGAAGGAGAGGAGCCGCCAGCCATGCTTGGGCAGGCGCAGTTCGCGCAGCACGAAATAGCCGCTAGTTTCCGGATCGGCGCCAGCGAGGAGGGCGAATTCAGCACCGCGCGAGAACCAGCGATCGGTGATGATGCCGGTATTGTCGATGCCGTTCTCGCCATAGCGCTGCTGGCCGGAAATGGCGGCGACCTGGGTCAGCGGGATGGTCTGGAGCGGACGGTATCGCCAGTCGGGGCGCGTGGAGAGAATGACGACGTCGTTGACATCGACGATGCCGATCAGTTCCCCCGAGCGCCACCAGGCCGCTTCGATTTCGCCCAGGTTGATCTTGGTGACAGCGACGCCCAGCGGCCCGTCCGGCCCCTCGACGCGCTGCGACAGGAACAGGCCCGGCACACTGGTGGAAATGCCGAAGGCGTAATATTCGGCCCGGCCGCGTGCCATCGCATCGGCGAAATAGGGCCGGAAGGAATAATTGGTCCCCACAAGGCTGGTCAGGGTCCACCAATTGCTGGCCGCAACGACGCTGCCGGCATCTTCCATGAGGAAGATCTCGCTGGCGCCCGCGGTCTCATTGAGTCGGCTGAGAAACCCGTTGGCGGCCTCGATGGCGCCCGGATCGCCGGGGTTTTCGAGGGCGGCCCGTGTTTCAGGCGCCTGGGAAATGGCGACGGGCAGGTAGTGATAGCGCTCGATAATGGCTTCAAGCGTGCGGTCGAAGAGGGCCAGGCGCCGCTGGGCCTGGGTCTCGGCGTCGCGGACCGCCGCGCTCAGCGTCAGCTCGAAAGCGATCCAGAAGACCATCAGGACGAGCGCCAGCACCGCCCCGCTGGCCCAGATATGCCGGGGGGCGACGAGACCCAGCCAACGGGTGCCGTTTGTCGCCATCTTCCTCTCGATTTGGCAAGATTTTGCCGATCAACCGTGCCGGTTTTGGCAAGTTCTTGCCAACTGAGTTAACACGATCGGCCGCGATTGCATATCTGCCTTGCAATTTTGGCTTGGCACGGGGTTTGCATTGTTGGGAGCGAGCCCGGACAAGCCGGGATCCCCCGGGGAGGACATCGGGGACAATCTGAAACTTGGGAGGATACAACCACCATGAAGACCATCTTCAAGACGCTCGCTCTCGGCCTCGTCGCCACTTCGGCACTCGGCTCCGTCGCCATGGCGCAGGACTACCCGACCCAGCCGGTGACCATCGTGGTCCCGTTCTCGGCCGGCGGCCCGACCGACACGGTGACGCGCCTGGTGGCCGCCGCCATGAGCGAGGATCTGGGCCAGCAGGTCGTGGTGCAGAATGTGGGTGGCGCCGGCGGTACGCTGGGCGCGGGCCAGGTGGCGGCGGCGCCCAATGACGGCTACACGCTCTTGCTGCACCATATCGGCATGTCGACCGCGCCGGCCCTCTATGCCAGCCTGCCCTATAGCCCGATGGAAGACTTTGCCCCGATCGGCCTCGTCACCGAGGTGCCGATGACGGTGGTGGCGCGCAAGGATTTCGAACCGGCGACGCTGGAAGACCTCATCGCCTATGTGAAGGAGAACGGCGAGAATGTCACCTATGCCAATGCCGGCATCGGTGCCGCCAGCCAGCTCTGCGGCCTGCTGATCATGGATGCGCTGGACGTCAAGATGACCGAAGTGCCCTATCAGGGTACTGGTCCGGCCATGACCGACCTGCTCGGCGGCCAGATCGACATGATGTGCGACCAGA
>CBFGPB010000079.1:0-10155 GCA_965650545.1 uncultured Devosia sp.
CCACCACGTCGAAAATTTCCGACGACCAGATGTTCTACTGCATGCAGCGCGGCCTCTCGGAAGAAGAAGCCGTGGCGCTGATCGTCAACGGATTCGTCCGCGACGTGCTCCAGCACCTGCCGATGGAATTCATGGTCGAAACCCAGAAGCTGATCTCGATCAGCCTCGAAGGCAGCGTTGGCTAGGATGTCGAGCCCGACGCGTAATCCCGTGGTTACTCTTGCCTCCCTGGCGCTCGACGCCTGGGAGCAAGGGACGCTGTACAAGTCTGCCGACACTTCCTTCGGCAAGCTGTTGGGTCTCCGCGCACTCGGCATCAGCTACAACGAAGTGCCGCCCGGCAAGTCGAGCTGCCCCTTCCACAACCATCACGTCGAGGAAGAACTCTTCATCGTGCTGGAAGGCGAGGGGACCTATCGCTTCGGCACCGAGCGCTACTCCTTCAAGGCCGGTGACGTGCTAGGCGCGCCGACCGGTGGGCCGGAAACGGCGCACCAGATCCTCAACACCGGCTCGGTGACGCTCAAATATCTGGGCATCGCCAACAATGCCGACACCGAAGTCTGCGAATACCCGGACTCGGGCAAATTCCAGGTGACGAGCCGCACTTCGGCTGACCGTCGCCTCCGCCACTGCGGCCGCGAAGGCCAGAACCACCTTGATTACTGGGACGGCGAGCCCGGCGCCTGACGCTGCTCGCCGCCCGCCCGAAATTGGAGACCTGACATGACCACGCCCGTTCTTGAAATCCGCAATCTGCATGCCCGTATCGAGGAACGTGAGATCCTCAAGGGAGTGAACCTCGTCATTCCGCCCGGCGAGGTCCATGCCATCATGGGCCGCAATGGTTCGGGCAAGTCGACGCTGAGCTATGTGCTCGCCGGCAAGGAGGACTACGAGATCACCGAGGGCGAAGTGCTGCTCAACGGCGAGAACATCCTCGAGATGGAACCCGATGAGCGCGCCGCCGCCGGCCTGTTCCTGGCTTTCCAGTACCCGATCGAAATCCCCGGCGTCGCAACGATGACCTTCCTCAAGGCCGCGCTCAACGCCCAGCGCAAGGCGCGTGGCGAGGCCGAACTGTCGACGCCTGATTTCATGCGTGCGGTCAAGGAAGCTGGCGCCCAGCTCAATATCGACAATGACATGCTCAAGCGCCCGCTCAATGTCGGTTTCTCCGGCGGTGAGAAGAAGCGCGCCGAAATCATGCAGATGGCGCTTTTGAAGCCCTCCCTGGCCGTTCTCGACGAAACCGACTCGGGCCTCGACATCGACGCCCTGCAGGTCGTCTCCAAGGGCGTCAACGCGCTGCGCGACGGCCAGCGCTCCATGCTGGTCATCACCCACTATCAGCGCCTGCTGAACCACATCGTTCCCGACGTGGTCCACGTCTTTGCCGATGGCCGGATCGTCGAGAGCGGCGACAAGGACCTTGCATTGAAGCTCGAAGCCGAAGGCTATGCGAGCTACGGCGGCGAGGCGGCCTGATCATGCGCGCCAATTTCCCAGTCCGCCTCGGCCCAGCCGAGGAAGCCCTCATCGCCCAGCTCAAATCTGCCGGCGCCGACCAGGCTGCCGACCGCGTCACCATGGTCGGCCTCCCGACGCGCCGCGTCGAGAGCTATCACTATACCGACCTCAAGACCCTGCTGCGGGCCATTCCGCCGCTGGCCAAGGCCGCCAACGAGGCGAGCGCGCCTGCGCTGCGCATTCCGGGTGCCTACACGCTGATGATCGCCAATGGCGTCATCCAGAACGCTTCGACAGCCCCCGCGGGCGTCATCGTCGGTGAGGCCGCCGGCGGCGTTCTGACTTTGCGTGACGATGTGCTGGTTCACGTTAACAATGCGCTGGCAAATAAGGCGCTGTCGCTGACGCTGGAAAGCTCCGTCGATCCGGTCATCCAGATCGAGCGCCGCATCGAAGGCGAAGCCGCCCATGTTGCCGACGCCCTCAAGATCTTCGTCGCCGACGGCGCCAGTACGACGATCATCGAGACCTTCTCGGGTTCGGACGCTGCCCATGTGGGCAATCACGCCACCTATATGGCGCTGGGCAAGGACGCCGTCGTCACCCACATCACCGTGGACCTAAGTGCCCGTGCTGCAACGCATTTTGCCACCAACGAGTACCATCTCGCCGATGGCGCCAAGCTGCGCACGCTGATCATCCACCTCGGTTCGGGCCTCGCCCGCACCAATGTGTTTCCGCGCATGGACGGAGCCGGCGCCCATGCCGACATCACTGGCCTCAACCTCGTCTCCGACGGCCAACATGCTGATATCACGATGGAAACGCAGCATGCCGTGCCGCATACGTCGTCCCAGCCGCTGTTCAAGTCGATCAGCCGCGGCAAGTCGAAGGCGGTGGTGCAGGGCAAGCTGGTGGTCGCCCGCGACGCTCAGAAGACCGATGCCAAGTTCATGCATCAGGGCCTGATGCTCTCGGATGAGGCCGAAATCCTCAGCAAGCCCGAACTCGAAATCTACGCTGACGACGTCGTCTGCGGCCATGGCTCGACCTGCGGCAAGCTCGACGAGGATAGCTTATTCTACCTTTTGAGCCGCGGCATCCCCAAGGCCGAGGCCGAGACCATGCTGGTCCGTGGCTTCATCGCCGAACTGCTTGATCCGATTGAGGATTCCGAGCTCAACGAAGCCCTGCAGGGCATCGTCGACGGCTGGTTGCTGGGCCGGTGACACAGACCGAAATCCTCGTGGTTCGAGGCGCTGCGCGCACCTCACCATGAGGATTTCTCCTCAACTCCCGAGGTAGCCCTCATGGTGAGGTGGGAGCGTAGCGACCCTCGAACCACGAGGGCGGCTGGTAGGATTGAAATGACCTTCGACCTCGAAAAAATCCGCGCCGACTTCCCGATCCTGGGCGAAGAGATCCACGGCCACCGCCTGGTCTACCTCGACTCGGGCGCGTCAGCGCAGAAGCCGGTGCAGGTGCTGGACCGCATGGATCATGCCTTCCGGCACGAATATGCCAATGTGCACAGGGGCTTGCATACGCTCGCCAACCGCGCGACCGAGGGTTACGAGGCCGGCCGCGAAAGCGTGCGCCGCTTCCTCAATGCCGGACGCGTGGAAGAAATCATCTTCACCAAGTCGGCCACCGAGGCGATCAACCTCGTTGCCTCATCCTTTGTGGGTCCGCGCATCGGGGCAGGGGACGAGATCGTCACCACGATCATGGAGCATCACTCCAACATTGTGCCCTGGCACTTTCATCGCGAACGCAAGGGCGCGGTGATCAAGTGGATCGATGTGTCCGATGACGGGCTGCTGGACATGGATGCCTTCGAGGCCTCCCTGACCGATCGAACCCGTATCGTTGCGGTTACCCATATGTCCAACGTCCTCGGCACCGTGAATCCGATCAAGCGGATCGTCGAGATCGCCCATGCCCGCGGCATTCCGGTGCTTGTCGATGGCTCGCAGGGCGCCGTTCATACCACGGTGGACGTGCAGGACCTTGATGTCGACTTCTACATCATGACCGGCCACAAGCTCTACGGGCCCACCGGCATTGGCGTGCTTTTTGGCAAATACCACCTGCTGGCCGAAATGCAGCCCTATCAAGGCGGTGGCGAGATGATCGAGACGGTGACTCTCGATGGCGTGACTTACAACGAACCGCCGCATCGCTTCGAGGCCGGCACGCCGCCCATTGTGCAGGCCATGGGCCTTGGCGCGGCGCTCGACTACATGCAGGACATCGGCCGCGACGCCATTGCTGCGCATGAGCATGACGTCGCCGCCTATGCCCATGAAAAGCTGAGCCGGATCAATTCCCTGCGCCTGATCGGGGCCGCGCCTGGCAAGGGCGGCATCTTCTCTTTCGAGATCGCAGGCGCCCATGCCCATGATGTCGCGACGATCCTTGATCGCTATGGTATTGCCGTCAGGGCCGGCACGCATTGTGCCCAGCCATTGCTGAAGCGATTTGGCGTCACCTCTACCTGCCGCGCCTCCTTCGCCCTATATAACGGCAAGGATGACGTTGATGCGCTCGTGGACGGCATTGAGCGCGCCCGTAAGTTTTTCGCCTGAGGAAGGCCGCTGATGAGCGAACTAGCCAAGACTGAAGACGCCACCGCAAGCGATATCCGCATTGCGCCTACCATGCCCACGGGCCTGCCCGATGCGGAGGTCGAGCGTATCACCACCGACCTGATCGGTGCTCTCAAGACCGTTTACGACCCGGAAATCCCCGTCGACATCTACGAATTGGGGCTGATCTACAAGGTCGACCTCGACGAGAACCGCAACCTGACGATCGACATGACCCTGACCGCGCCTGGCTGCCCGGTTGCCGGTGAAATGCCGGGCTGGGTCGAAAATGCCGCCCGCGGCGTCGAAGGCATCCAGGATGTCACGGTCAACATGGTCTTCGATCCGCCCTGGGACGCCTCGCGCATGAGCGAAGAAGCCCAAGTCGCGTTGAACTGGTGGTAATTTCCGGCGTTTCGTCCTATATATCGTGAAACGCCGATAAAGGTCGCCTGCCCATGCCCTTCAAGATCATGTCTCTGACCGATGCCGCTGCCGAGCGCATCAACGAGATCATTGAAGATTCCGACAAGCCCGTCATCGGGCTGCGGGTTGGGATCAAGAATGCCGGTTGCGCGGGCGTGTCCTACACCATGGACTATGTCGAGGCGCCAATCCCCGGCGACGACCATGTGGAAGATCATGGCGTCAATGTCTGGGTTGATCCCAAGGCGACCATGTACCTGCTGGGCACGGTCATGGATTTCGAAGCCTCCAAGATGGGCTCGAGCTTCACCTTCAAGAACCCCAACCAGACCGGCGCCTGTGGCTGTGGGGAAAGCGTGACGCTGGCCCCCGCGGACCTCAAGGCTTTGGCAGAAGCGCGGGCGAACGCCTGACCTTCACGACGCGATTGCGTCGGCTATCGGTTTCGCCTAACACCACGGCATCATGACCGACGCCCTTCCGCCAGCCTTCGCCATCGCCCCTCCCAATCGCCCGCTTTCCGGCCGCGTCTCGCCACCCGGCAGCAAGTCGATCACCAATCGCGCCTTGCTTCTGGCCGCTCTCGCCGAAGGAACCAGCCGGCTGACGGGTGCACTCAAGAGCAAGGATACGGTGCTGATGGCGCGCGCCTTGCGCGAAATGGGCGTCACCGTGGAAGAACCCGATGCGACGAGTTTTCTCGTCAGCAGCACGGGCCGTCTCGCGGCGCCGAACTCGCCGCTGTTTCTGGGCAATGCCGGTACCGCTACCCGCTTCCTGACGGCGGCCGTCGCGACCATTGAGGGTACGGTCGTGGTCGATGGCGACGAGGACATGCGCCTGCGCCCCATTCGGCCTCTGGTCGATGCGCTCAACGCCCTTGGCATCGATGCGCAGTCCCCGACCGGCTGTCCGCCCGTCACCATTCACGGCACCGGCCGCTTCGGCTCGGGCCGCGTCGAAATCGATGCCTCGCTCTCCAGCCAGTATGTGTCGGCCCTGCTGATGGCGGCACCCTTCGGCGACGGGCCCATTGAGGTCGCCCTGGCCGGCAAGGATATCGGTGCTCGCGGCTATGTCGACCTGACCCTGGCTGCCATGCGCGCCTTCGGTGCCGAGGTCGAGAGCCGCGATGACGGCTCCTGGCTGGTTCAGCCGACCGGCTATCGCGCAACCGACTTCCACATCGAACCCGACGCGTCTGCCGCCACCTACCTCTGGGGCATTGAGGCGCTAACGGGCGGCGAGATCGATCTCGGCGTACCGGCCGATGCATTCACCCAGCCCGATGCGGCGGCGCGGGAGGTCATCGCCCAGTTCCCGAATATGCCCGCAGTCATCGACGGCTCTCAGATGCAGGATGCTGTGCCAACCATTGCCGTGGTCGCGGCTTTCAACAATCGTCCTGTGCGCTTCGTCGGTATTGCCAACCTGCGTGTCAAGGAAACCGACCGCATCCGCGCCGTGGCCAATGAGCTTAACCGCATCTATCCGGGCCTCGCGAAGGAAGAGGGAGACGAGTTGCTGGTTGCATCCGACCCGGAACTAGCCCTGAAGCTTGACCATCGCAACGCTCGCGCCAAGATCGAGACCTATCACGACCACCGGATCGCGATGAGCTTTGCCCTTGCTGGGCTCAAGCTGCCCAATATCGTGATCCTTGACCCTGCCTGCACCGGCAAGACCTATCCCGATTATTGGGACATGCTGCGGGGACTTGGCGTCGAACTGACGCCGACGAACTGATCAGGCCGCCGACGCGCCTTGCGCCGGCGCTTCCTCGATTTCGATCAATTCGGACTCGCTGACAACGCGATTGCGGCCGGCACGCTTGGCCGCATAGAGGCAGCGATCGGCGCGTTCGATCAGGGACATGGCATTGTCGGTGGGGCGGAATGAGGCGACACCGAACGAAGCCGTGATGCGGCCCAGCTTTTCGTTTGTCGAACGCTTCAGGAGTTCCTTGGCCTGAATGGCCTTGCGGATATTCTCCGCAACGATCAGGCCACCCTCGAGGTCGGTCCAGGGCAGGATGGCCACGAATTCCTCGCCGCCATAGCGCGCCGCGAGATCCTTGCCCTTGATGTTGGATTTCAGGGTCATCGCAACAAGCCGCAACACCTGATCACCGGTCTGGTGCCCGTATGTGTCGTTGAAGGTCTTGAAATGGTCGATATCGACCAATAGCAGCGAAAGGGGTTGCCCCGACGTCGCGGCTTCGCGGATGGCTTCATCGAGGCCCTCGTCGAAGCTCTTGCGATTGGCGATCTTGGTCAGCGGGTCGAGCATGGACTCGCGGCGAACATCGTCCAGGTCGCGCTGTAGCGCGGCAATATCCTCGCGCGACGCCTCGAGCTTGGTTTCGAGCTGCCGGTTGGTCTCCTGCATCCGGCGGGTTTCGGCCAGCAGGCGGGTTGCCAGCAGCTTCATGTCCTCGCCGGTAAGATCACGCTCGAGATCACCGCTCGCGGATTGCAGCGAGCCGGAATAGGCATTGGCCGTGGTCATGGCGCTATCGATGGCTTCATGCACCGCTTCGATACGCGCATGCATGCGCTCCGAAACGCTCGACATCCGGTCATTGACGTCGGACTTCAGGAACTCGTTGTAGAGTGTTTCGGCCAGGTCAGATGTGGGTACCGTGCCGCTACGGAAAATCGCATTGATGCGGTTGTTCAGCGACGGGTTCACACCGGTCGCATAGGTATAGAGCAATTCATAGAATTGCGGATAGGGCGGAATCCCGCTGCGTTTGAGCAGATCGAACGCTGCATTGGCATAGCCCAAGGTACGCGTGAATTCCTGGTCCGACACTGCCCACCCCGCGCCCCTCTGCGCCCTTACCGGATCGTTCTACGATAAACGAGTCGTGGGCATTAGATACAGCCCCACACACCCACAACTCAATCGGCCCTCAACAAGATTCTCTCGGCTTTTGGCCAATAGTGCTGTCGTATTATTCGGGAAGCCTGGCGGGACGCAACAAGAATGCGGGGACCGGTCCCGCGTCGCCGAACGGCGAGTCCGCATCCTGCACTTCGACCTTCTGAGCGGGGCGTTGCCGACGGTTGGCACGCGGTTGGGAAGGTGTCTCCTTCGCCGCGGTCACCGCCGCTGGCGGCGCCTTGGCTGCCTCGGCCGTTTCCTTCTCTGCACGCCCCCTGCGCCCACGCTTCGGCTTTGCTTCCGCTTCTGCCGAAGCATCTGCACCGTTGGCGGACTTTGCTTCTCGTTTGTCCTCTAGCCAGTCGATCGGCTTCTGGATCAACTTGAGGATTGCATCGAGATGCTTGCCGTCGGCTGGCGCAACCAGGGTGTAGGCAACGCCCGAACGCCCGGCGCGGCCGGTACGACCGATGCGATGCACGTAGTCTTCGGCATGCACGGGCACGTCGAAGTTGAACACATGGCTCACTGCCGGAATGTCGAGCCCGCGGGCCGCCACGTCGCTGGCCACCAGCAGGGTCAGCTTGTTCGTCTTGAACGCATCGAGCGTTTCCATGCGGCTCTTCTGGTCCATGTCGCCATGGAGGGCGCCGACGCTATAGCCGTGGCGCTTGAGCGAATTGGCCAGGGTGGCCACGTCGCGCTTGCGGTTGCAAAAGATAATGGCGTTGGTCAGCCCTTCGGATGCGTCGATGCGCTCACGCAGGGCAGCGCGCTTTTCGTCCGGCTTGGACGACACTTTCACCAGTTTCTGGTCGATCGTGTCAGCCGTCGAGGCGGCGCGCGAAACCTGGACATGCACCGGATCCTTGAGAAACTTCTTGGTCAGCTTCTCGATCTGGGAGTCCATGGTGGCCGAGAACAGCATCGTCTGGCGGCGCGGCGGAAGGCGATTGACGATCTTTTCGATGTCGTCGATGAAGCCCATGTCCAGCATGCGATCGGCCTCGTCGATGACGAGGATTTCGACGCCCGTCAGCAGGATCTTGCCGCGATCGAACTGGTCGAGCAGGCGGCCGGGCGTGGCAATCAGCACATCCACGCCACGATCGAGCTTCTTGTTCTGGTCCTCGAACGAGACGCCGCCGATGATCAGGGCCATCGTCAGGCGGTGGTTCTTGCCATATTTCTCGAAATTTTCGGAGACCTGCGCCGCGAGTTCGCGCGTCGGCTCAAGAATGAGCGTGCGCGGCATGCGGGCGCGGGCGCGGCCGTTCTCGAGCAGGGTCAGCATGGGCAGGACGAAGCTCGCCGTCTTGCCCGTGCCGGTCTGCGCAATGCCGATCAGATCCTTCTTCTGCAGAAGGTGAGGAATGGCCTGCGCCTGAATTTCGGTTGGCTTGTTGTAACCCGCAGCGGCCACCGCATCGGTAACCTTGCTGGATAGGCCCAGTCCGGAGAAGTCTTCGGTCAAGTCGGTCGTTCCACTCAACGGTGCTGCCCGATGCCTGGCCGGACCGAAGTATTCGGGCCGGTGCGTCGGTCATTGGAGTTCTGCAAGTTCCGTCCTTGGGGCGAGCGGCCCTTGCCAGACTGCGGATGGAAAGGAAACACTGCAAGCATCCGCAGATGGACACCGGAACGGTCGCCGCTTGTGGCAAGGCACCAATGTCCCGCTGGTTTCCCAAGAGAAAGCAGACGGTTCAATGCCGCCCGCCATTGGGATAAGCCAGCGGCGCGGACCATAGCGCAAACCCTTTGACTGTCAACGGTCTTGGTCCTCTGACCGGGAAAAGCGGTAAATGGGCGTCTCAGGCGGAACGGCGAAGCGGGCGCGACGTTGCCACCCTAGTAGTCTGGAGGGTCAAGTGAGCAACAATTTCGAACGCCTCGCGAGGTTGGGATACGCTGCAAGAGGCATCGTCTATGCCATATTGGGCGGCATTGCTCTTCTGGGCGCCGGAGCCGAGGCTTCGCCAGAAGGGGCCTTCTCCACGCTCCTGACCCAGCCTCTGGGGAGGGTGCTGCTTGGCGCTGTCGCCCTGGGCCTCGTGGGCCATGTCCTGTGGCGCCTCGCCCAGGCGATCCTTGACGCCGATCACCAGGGCAGCACTGCGAAGGCCATGGCCATCCGGACGGGCAATTTCGGCAGCGCTTTGGCGAACGGTACCCTTGCCTTCGGCGCTCTGGCCACGGCGGTCTCAGGGGCGGGCGCTGGTGCCGGCTCGGGCGGACAGCAGGGTATCGTGGCCACGGCGCTGAGGCTGCCCTTGGGCAACGTGCTGCTGGGGCTGGGCGGCTTGGCCCTCATAGTGGCCGGCGTGCTCCAAATCTGGCGCGGTCTGTCCGGCAGCTATCGCAAGCGCGTCAGGCTTCCCAGGACCCACGAGGCGTTGCTCAAGCCTGTCTGCGGCGCCGGTCTCGCGGCGCGCGGCCTGCTCCTTGCCGTCACCGGGGGCTTCATCATCTATGCCGCGATTACTGTCAGCCCGGAACAGGCGGGCGGCACGTCGGAGGCTCTCGATTGGCTCCGCTCGCTTCCTTTTGGATCCGTGCTTTATGCGGCGGCCGCGGTCGGCCTCGTCGCTTTCGGACTCTACAGCTTCATCGAAGCGCGCTATCGCCATGTCGACGCGCCGGGCGCCAAGGATATCCGCGATGGCGCAGCGAATATCACCGGCGCGAAGGGCTAGAGCATTTCTCCTTCTGATGGAATCATAACGAGAGCTTTACTTGTTTGATTTGTCACGCTTTCGAACCGCAAAAGTGGTGTCCACTTTTGCTG
>CBFGPB010000080.1:0-10019 GCA_965650545.1 uncultured Devosia sp.
GCGGGAACACATATTTGCGATGACCTCTGACCGGCACTTGGAAAAGCGGGAGCGCATTCTGGCGGCGGCGCGCGAGCTGTTCCTGCGGCAGGGCCTCAGGGCCACCAGCATGGAGGCCATTGCCAGGGGCGCCGGCATGGCCAAGCCGACGCTCTATGCCGAATTTGCCGACAAGGACGCGGTCTTCCTCGCCATTCTCGAGCAGTTGGTGGCCGACAAGCTGGCCAGCTTCGAGGCAGCGATAGCCGGGCCGGGGCCGCTGGCCGAGCGCATCGGGGTGGCGCTGGCCGCCGAGTTCGGGGTCATCGCTGCCGCCATTGCCGGCTCGCCGCATGTCGACGAATTGTTCTCAGCACACCGACAGGCCGCGGCGCTGTTCGCCGCGTCCGACCGCAAGGTGCGCACGCGTCTTGAAACCGAGCTGGCTGCCGCCGGTGTCGGCGACGCCGCGCGGCTAGCGCGGTTGCTACTCGACGCCAGTTTCGGGGTGGCGCAGAAGTCGATCGCGGCCGAGACCCTGGCCGATGACCTGAAGCTGCTGGCGGCGCGCCTGCTGGGTCCGGAACTGGGCTAACGCTTGACGCTGGCCCAGGCGCCGGTTTTCTCGCTCTCAAAAATGGCGTCGATCACCCGCATGGTCCGGATGGCGTCCTCGACGCCATAGGGCAGGGGCGCCTTGCCCAGCACTGCCTGGGCAAAGGCTTCGGCCTGCTCGGTATATTGGTCGCAGGCGGGCAGAATTTCGCGGCGGGCCAGCGAGCCGTCCACGGTGCCGCTGACATCGATGGTTATGGCGGTGGGCATGTTGGCCGGAGCGTTGAAGGGGATGATGATCTCGGCCTTGGCCTTGGTCCCGAAGACCTGCACGCGCTGATGCGGCGCGGCCTGGGTAGAGCAGGTGAAGCTCAGCTGCCGGCCGCCACCGAAGTCCGCCATGACGCTGGCCAGCCGGTCGGTGCCGAAGTTGGGGTCGCGCTCGACCAGCGAGACGACACGGTTGGGTTCGGCCTCGAAGAAGTAGCGCCCGGCGGTGATCGGGTAGCAGCCGATATCCATGATGCCGCCGCCGCCGATATCGGCCTGGTTGCGGACATTGGCGGGGTCGACATTGTGATAGGTGAAGACGGCATTGATGGAGCGGACCTCGCCCAATTCACCCGAGCGGATGATCTCGCGGACGCGGGCCCATTGCGGGTGGAAGCGCACCATGAAGGCTTCCATGAAGACAATGCCCCTGGGGATGTCGCGCAACTGTTCGGCCTCGGCGGCGGAAAGGGCGATCGGCTTTTCGCAGAGCACATGCTTGCCGGCCCGGGCGGCGGCCAGGGTCATGGGCACATGCAGGTGATTGGGCAGGGGATTGTAGATGGCGTCGATCTCGGGATCGGCGAAGAGGTCCTCATAGGAGCCATAGGCTTTGGCAATGCCGAGCTGGTCGGCGGCGGCCCGCGCCTTGGCGGCATCGCGCGAGGCAATGGCCACCACTTCGGAGCTGGGCGAGGCCATGATGGCCGGCGTCACCTTCTGCATGCCGATATTGGCGGTCGACAGGATGCCCCAACGAATTTTTTCGGCCATGACGTGCTCCTCTTTTCCCTGGCCTGACGTACGCCCCTCAGGGCTCGATGCGCAAGAGGCAAAGGCACGGAGAGCGGCAAAGGGCTCACCGCAATGTCATCGGCGCGGCGTTAACCCTCCCGTTGTCTGCCTCGGTTCTGCCGAGATGGCTGTGTTAACCTCCGCTTAAGGGCCCGGTGGCGGGCCAAAAAATCCGGGGCCCTTCATGCAGCTCAAGCCCAACGCCTTCCGCCTGCACGAGACCGTGCGCGGCGTCGAAACCATGAGCCGGTTTGCGCTGGCCGTGCTGGCCCTGGCCTCCGGCGTCTATACCTATCTCGGGGTGCGCGGCATTCTCGATGGGTCGGCAACCTTCGTGTTCTTTGCCGCCATCATCTATTCGGCGGCGGTCTCGGTCGCCATCTATGCCTTCTGGACCTACATGATGCGCTTTGTGCCGCTCGTGGTCAGCGGGGTGCAGCGGTTGAGCCTGTTTGCCACCATGTTGATCGGCTGCGGCATGATCGTGGCCATGAGTTCCTGGCTCAATGCGGCCGCGCTGGCCGGGTCGGCGGCGCTCGAGCAGCATATGGCGGTCACTCTCCAGGGCTATGCCGAAGACCTCGACAATGCCCATGCCAATGCCCTGGCAAGCCAGAGCCTGCTGCCCGACGTCGAGCGCGCCTCGGCCCGCTTCGCCACCCTGGCGCAGGATGAGCGCGACAGCGGCGCGCTGACCGGCACGCAGGGTTCGGGCAGCGTCGTGCAGCTGCTCACCCAGATGAGCACGCAGATGACGCAGCTGGCGGGGACGATTTCCGGCTCGCGCGACGAAGCGGCAACGCTGTTCGCGCAAGGCTCGGAGCATCTGGCCACGATGCGCGAACTGGTCTCGACGCCCGGATCGATCGAGCCGCGCTCGGATGCTTTCCAGGCCGAAGCGGTGCAGCTTTCGGCCATTATCGCGGCGCTGCAGCAGACCGATATCGCCGCCTCGGTCAAGCGTGCGGCCACCGACCTCTCGGCCGGTTTCATCGCGCCGGTTGCAGACGGGCAGGTGGGCGACCTGGCGCAGCGGCAGAACCAGGTCATGGCCACGGTCCGCGCCTCGGTGGATGCGCAATCGGCGGCGCTGGTCGCGGCGGCCGACGAAATCCTCGCCACGCCGCCAGTCGAGCAGCGCCGCTTCGTGCCGCTGTCCTCGGCCGAAGCGGTGCTGCGCTACTGGGGCGACTTCATCCCCTCTTGGGCGGGTGCCATATCCATCGACCTGCTGCCGGTGGTGCTGGTCCTGGTGCTGATGATCGTCAACGATGCGATGCGGCGCGAGGCCGAGACCCTCAAGGAAGCCGAGACCATTACGGCCGCCGAAATGCTGCGCGCCATGGCCCTTTACAAGCGCATGGAAGCCGAAGGCGCCGCCGACGCGGCCGCGGCGCTGAGCCCGCAGATCAAGGAGTTCGAGGCCGAGCCAGCGCGGGATGCGCCGCCCATTGAAGAAAAGACCGTGGCCGAGGACGGCACCGTGACCCCGATCGATGCGGCCCAGCGCAAGCGCGGCGAGGGGCCACGCCCGGCATGAAGACCGATGCTAATGCCCGCGCCCGCACCGACGAGGGTCCCTTCTACCGGCACGCGGTTGCGTCGCTGGCGCGCATCGAGGACGGGGCCATCCTGCGCTTTGCTTTCTTCGCGCTCCTCGCCGGCACGATGGGCGTGCTCTATGTCGACTTTCGTGAACTGAGCGCCCAGGCGCCCGCGGCGCTGACCCAAATGCCTCAGCCCATCCTGCCGCCGGCAACCACCGAGAGCGGGGGCGGCCGCGCCCGCCCGGCATTGGCCACGCCGCCCGAGATTCTCGATGATCCGCTGGACATTGCGCTGGGCAGCGGTGGGGTCCTCAGCCTCACCGGCACGATCGACCCGGGCTCGGCCGAACGCTTTGCACAGGAGATCGAAGCAAGGGGTGAATATGTGTCAATCGTGCTGCTGGATTCACCTGGCGGCTCGGTGGACGATGCCTTGGACATCGGCCGCCTGATTCTGGAAAAGGGCCTGGCGACCGAGGTCCGCAATGGTGGGCTTTGTGCCTCGTCCTGCCCGCTCATCTTTGCTTCGGGCAAGACGCGGATCGCCGGGCGGGAGGCGGCTATCGGGGTCCACCAGATCTATGCGGCGGCACTCAGCGCGTCGCCGGTAGATGCCTTGAGCGTTGCCGGGGTGGCCATGGCGGATGCGCAAAGCGCGACGGCAGAAATCACCCGGTATCTGAGCGAGGCCGGCGTGGATGCGGCCATGTGGCTGCATGCATTGGAGACGCCGCCGGACCAGCTCTACTACTTCACGCCCGAGGAAATGGAGCGTTATCGGCTCGTCACCGAATGGGCCGATATTTGATCGACGGAACGGGGAACCGGAGGAGGACCGGCTCGTTTCGCGCAAAGAACAGGTGAGGAGGCCTCTTCATGACGCAAGCGCATATGCTGACCCGGCATCGGGACATTCAGAACTGGGTCACTGACCGCAAGGGGCGCCCGGCGATCGCCCGCGTAAGAGATCGGTTCGGCGATGAACGGGCCCAGCTCAAGCTGCGTTTTGCCAAGGCAAAGGAAGGCCAGGAAGACGTGGGCATGAGCCCCTGCTCCTGGACAGCGTGGCTGGCGGAACTGGATCGGCAGCAACTGGCCCTCAAGGTCGAGCCGACCGGCGATTGTTCCCTGGTGTCGCGGCAGGTGATGAACTAGCCGCTCCCCGCGAACGGCTCTTGCGCAGTGGACTGGCCGGTTCGCTCATGGCCAGCCGCACGCAGTCGCGGCCGTCACTCTTGGCCTGGTAAAGGGCCCTGTCGGCGCGGCGAAGGAGATCGGAAAGCTGGTCGCCTGGCACGAGTTGGGCGACGCCGATGGATACGGTGGCCGGATCGCTGAGACCGGTCATCTGCTCGGGCATGGTGCGGAAGGCGTTGCGCACCGTCTCTGCATAGAGCTTGCCAGTGGCGAGGTTGGCGCCCGGCAGGAGCGCCGCGAATTCCTCACCGCCCATGCGGCCCAAGACGGCATGCGGCGCCGAACAATTCCTCAAGACAGTGGCGAAGGCGGCAATGACCTTGTCGCCGGCGGCGTGGCCGAAGGTGTCATTGATGGCTTTGAAGTGATCGAGATCGGCCACGATCATGACAGCGGGCACGCCCGAGCGCCTGGCGAGCGCCAGCGCCTTCTCCCCCCGATCCTCGAAGCCGCGCCGATTGAGCAGCTTGGAAAGCGTATCGGTCTCCGATTGGGCGGTCATGTCGGCCATGACGTCCCGGACGATGATGAGCAGCATCATCAGGCCGTTGGCGATCAGCAGCACCGCGCCTACCGTCTGCGACACCGCCGCATAGGTCGAGGTGATATAGGCCTGCGGCGCTTCGCCCGAGCCGATCAGCATGGCCAGCACCGGCTTGGCGAGGAAGTGCAGTGCCGACAAAAAATAGATGGCCAAGAGGGCCAGATCGAGCGCGCGCTTGCGCGGATTGGCGAGGATGACGCCGACGCCGATGGCCTGAACGACAGCATAGGGCGCCTGGTAGAGCAGGTTGCGGACGAAACTGGCCCGCGGCATGTCGAGAATGGACAGATTGAGCAGGAGCGACGCAACGACCGCTACCGCCAAAAGCAGCCAGGGCGGGTTCAGCCGATAGTGATGCGCGAGGCCCACAACGCAGCCGGCCAGCGCCAGCAGGAAAACCGCAAATATGCCGAAGCTCACCAGCCGATGGTCGGCCTGGAAGGGGAGGATGAATTCGAGCACGACATTGAAGACGCCCAGCCCATAAGCATAGGCGAGCCAGCGTGCGCCCAGCGCCGAGCGCTGATAGGCCGCCACAACGCCGAATGCCGTGGCGAAGATGCCGGCGACAAAGAGGTTTATGGCGAGCACGAAGGCTGCGGCGCTCATGGAACCGTTCCGTGGTCAGAATGCTCCGATCCTAACCATCGGGGCAGAACGAGACGTTAATGAAGCGCTTTATGCCCGCTGGCGTGGGGCGATGCCAAGGGTCTCGGCCAGAAGGGCGAAGGAGCGCCGCCGCAGGGCGTAGGAATGGATCGTGGTGGTGATCATGACCTCGTCCGCCCGGGCCGCCTCGGCCTTTTCAGTGATGGTCTCGGCCAGGTGGTCCGGGTCGCCCACCAGCCAGAGGCTGGACTGATGCTCGATCACCTGCCGCTGCTGCGGCGAAAGAACGCGGGCCATGGCCTCCTCGGGCGGCATCAGGTGGCGCTGCTCGCCGGTCACGAACAGCGCCCAGCTCACCGCCTGCGAGGTGGCGAGGAATTTTGCTTCCTCCTCTGTCGGGGCGCAGATGGCCGAGAGGCAGAGAATGGTCCGGGGTTCGGGAAAATCGGCCGAGGGCTGGAAGGCCTCCCGATAGGCAGCGAAAGCCGGCGCCGCCGGCGTATGGCTGAAATGGGCGGCAAAGGCATAGCCGAAGCCGAGTTGCCCTGCGGCCTGGGCGCTGGCGCCCGAGGAGCCGAGGAGCCATTTGGGCGGCAGGGTGATGCCGCCGGGGCTGACCGGCACGCGCGAATAGGGGTGGTCCGGCGGAAACCCGTCCTCGTCAAAGGCCATCAGTTCGGCAAGGTAAGTTGAAAATTCCTCGCCGCTGCCCGAGCGCAGGGCGCGCATGGCATAGCCGTCGCCGCCGGGCGCCCGGCCAAGGCCCAGGTCGATGCGGCCCGGATGGAGGGCTGCGAGCGTGCGATAGGCCTCGGCGATGCGCAAAGGCGCGTGATTGAGCAGCATGACCCCGCCGGAGCCGACGCGGATGTCTTTGGTGGCGGCGGCGGCGCTGCCGATGAGGATTTCCGGCACCGAGGAGGCAATCGAGGGCATGCCGTGATGCTCGGCATACCAGAGCCTTGTATAGCCCAGCCGGTCGGCCTCCTGCGCCAGCAGCACGGTTTCGGCCATGGCCTGCTCTGTGGTCGTGCCCTGGGCAATGGGGGCAAGGTCCTGCACGGACAGGTCGAATGGCGCGGGCATGACGGGGCTCCTTAACGTTCGGCCCCCTTATATCGGCAGTTACCGATGAATTGCCAGAGGTGAACGCGTCAGGCGGCCTGCCCGGCGGCCCAGCCGGAGGCCCAGGCCCACTGGAAATTGTAGCCACCCAGCCAGCCGGTGACGTCCACTGCCTCGCCCACGAAGAAGAGGCCGGGCACGGCGCGGGCCATCATGGTTCGGGCGTCCAGGTCGGTCGTGTCCACCCCGCCCAGCGTCACTTCGGCGGTCCGGTAACCTTCCGAGCCGACGGGCTTGAGGGTCCAGCGAGCAACATGCTCGGCGGCCGCCATGAGCTTCTTGTCCGAGAGGTCGCCGATCATGCCGGGCTGATCGATCAGCTCGCCCAGGAGCTGCGCCAGCCGCTTGGGGAGGCGTTCGGCCAGGACCGTCTGGATATGCAGTTTCGGCGTCGCCTTGCGGGCGGCGCGGAAGAATTCCAGCGCGTCCTCGCCCGGCAGGAGGTTGATGCTGATGGCGTCGCCCTCGCGCCAATAGGAGGAAATCTGCAGGATGGCGGGGCCGGACAGGCCGCGATGGGTGAAGAGCAGGGCTTCCTCGAAGCCGGTCTTGCCGTGGCTGACCACGGCATTGGCGGAAACGCCTGCCAGGGGCTTCAATTGCTCCAGTGCGCCGGTCTCGAAGGTCAGCGGCACGAGGGCGGGGCGCGTTTCCGTCACCTTGAGGCCGAACTGGCGCGCCAGCTCATAGGCCAGGCCCGTGGCGCCCATCTTGGGAATGGATTTGCCGCCCGTCGCGACCACAAGGCTCGATGCGGTCACCCGCCCGTCGCCGACCATGACATCGAAACCCTCGCCGGCCCGCTCGATGCTGCCGACCTGCCGCCCCGTCCAGATGGCAGCGCCGGCGGCGCGCAGGTCATTGGTCAGCATGGAGACGATCTGGGTGGCGGGACCATCGCAGAAGAGCTGGCCCAGCGTCTTTTCGTGGAAGGCAATGCCCTGTTTTTTCACCCGGGCAATGAACATGTCCGGCGTGTAGCGGCTGAGGGCGGAGAGCGCGAAGCGCGGGTTCTGGCTCAGAAAGCGCTCGCGTCCCAGGGTGTGAGTCGCGTTCACATTGGTGAAGTTGCAGCGGCCGCCACCGGAAATGCGGATCTTCTCGCCCGGATCGCGGGCATGGTCCACGACCAGCACCTTGCGGCCGCGCTTGCCTGCCTCGATGCCGGCCATCATGCCGGCGGCTCCGGCGCCCAGGACAATCACATCGAAATCGGGCATGTCGGTTCTCTCGCGTCATCCCGCGACGGCGGAGACGGGAGCGTGTTTAGTCCAGATGCCAGACCGTGCCAACCGTGACCTTGCTGGTGGTGGGGCCGGTGACGCCCGAAAGGCCCGGCGCGCCGTCGAGCCGCCCCAGCAGCAGCGCCTCGCCGCGCAGCGCGGCATTGCCCCAGAGGGCGTATTCGACGCCGCCGCCAAAGGCATAGGCCGCGTCGCCTTCAACCACGCCCAGGCCGGCAGCGGCATAGGCATAGAGACCATCCACGGGTACGACACCCAGATGGCCCAGCGCCAGCACGTCGAGGCCGGCATCGCCGGACGTGTCGAAATTGACACCAAGCTGCGCCTCGACGCCGGCGCGGAAGGTGTCGTTGAGGGCAAGATTGTAACCGGCCAGCGTGCCGATTTCGAACCGGCTCAGGTGCCAGCCCCAGCCATAGTCGTCGAAGAAGTTGAACTGCGGGTCGGTCAGGCCGCCGATATTGAGGCCGGCATAATAACCGGCAAAATCGGTGACGGGGCCGGAATGAAAGCTGGTACTGGCGGGCGGGCCATCGAGCTGCCAGAGCACGGCGCTGGTGATGCGCATGGCCGAAATGGCCGGGATATTGGTGCCATTGGGCACCGGGCCAAGCTGGCCGATGCCGGCCGCTTCCAGCCGCACGCCCATCATGTCGGTGACCATGACCTCGGCGCCCAGGCCCGCTTCGAAAGCCCATCCCTCGCCCATGCGGCCGACGCCGCCCAGCACATAGACAAGGCCGTTGTCGCCGGCGGCAAAGCCCAGCCGTGCCAGCGCCATGGCGCGCAGATAGGCGGAGGTGGAGAAATCGGTGGCGAGGCTCGCCTGCAGTTCTCCGCCCAGAACCACACCGGGCGCGACCGGCTGGTTCCAGCCGACAACGGCGCCAAATTCCGGCCGGATGGTGGCGCCAGTCACATTGAAATTGTTCATGCGCGACGAGATGGGGCCGAACAGCACGCCGGCATAGAGGCCTTCAAAGGCGCTCGGCGCGGAGAACTCGCCGGTCAGCTCGGGGCTGAAATAGATCGCGTTCTCCTGCGCCAGCGGCGCGGCCGCGCTCAACGCGGCAATGGAGATGGCCAGAACAAGTGGTAGAACGCGCATCGATACTGCTCCGCTGCGACACGGCACCCGCCCCCGGGAGGATCAATATTGCATCGCCAAGGCAATTTAGCGCAGATTGTGCTGGCGGACTATTGCGGTTTTGCACCAGTACCCGCCGGTTCGCGGAGGCCGGGCGGCCTTGGCCCGAATTGCGGCCAGTCCCGCCGCCAAATTCATTGACTCTTTCCTATTTGAGAGTATGAGAAGTCCTGCTTTTAGATAGGAAGCATCAGTTCGTCATGCGCAGCCGCAGCTCAAACGCCGCTCTTGCCCCCACCCGGCCGTTGGCCGGGGGCATGCTCGCCATGACCAAAACCACCAAAACCGCCTGACGCTTTTCCCCGGGTCGCACTCCCGCCGGGGAGAGGCTCAAGAGCACTGACCGCGATGGCACAGACCCATCGCGCGGGGGCGGAAATGGTAAGGGACCGGAGTTCCAAAATGGGTTATCGCGTCGCTGTCGTCGGGGCCACGGGCAATGTGGGCCGCGAAGTTCTCAACATCCTGGCCGAGCGCAAGTTCCCGGCCGACGAGGTCTTTGCGCTGGCCTCGTCCAAGTCGATCGGCAAGGAACTGTCCTACGGGGACAAGATCCTCAAGGCCAAGGACCTGCAGCACTTCGATTTTTCGACCGTCGATTTTGCCATCATGTCGGCGGGCGGCGCCATTTCCAAGGAATGGGCGCCGCGCATCGCTGCCGCCGGCGCCGTGGTCATCGATAACTCGTCCTACTGGCGCTACCATTCGGACGTGCCGCTGGTGGTGCCGGAAGTGAACGGCCATGTGCTCGACCGCTGGCTTGCCGATCCCAAGCGCACCGGCATCATTGCCAATCCCAATTGCTCGACGGCCCAGCTCGTGGTCGCCCTGAAGCCGCTGCATGACGCGGCCACCATCAAGCGCGTCGTCGTCGCCACCTACCAGTCGGTCTCGGGCGCCGGCAAGGAAGGCGTGGACGAGCTCTGGAACCAGACCAAGGGCATTTTCGTCAATGACAGCCCGACGCCGCAGAAGTTCTCCAAGCAGATCGCCTTCAACGTCATCCC
>CBFGPB010000081.1:0-9995 GCA_965650545.1 uncultured Devosia sp.
CCGACCGTATCCGTCACGCCCTTTCCTTCGAACTCATCGGCATCCTGATCGCGACTCCACTGGGCGCGTTCGTGTTCCAGCTGCATGCCGGGGACAGCGCCGTCATCGTCGTGGGCAGTGCCACCGTCGCCATGCTGTGGAACTATGTCTACAACCTTGGCTTCGACCATGCCTTGAAGGCGCTTGGCCGTTCCACCGAGAAGACCCTGGCCCTGCGCATCCTGCACGCGGTCATGTTCGAGATCGGCCTGCTGCTCATGCTGATGCCGCTGATCGCGCTCTATCTGGGCATCACGCTTTGGGAAGCGCTGCTCATGGATTTCGCCTTCGCCCTCTTCTACATGGGCTATGCGCTGGTCTTTAACTGGGCCTATGACCGGGTGTTCCCGCTGCCGGAGTGGCTGGCGGAAAAGGCCTAACCGGGCAAACGAGCCAAAAGGGTCGCGCTATCAGCCGAAAAGGCTATGGCGCGGTCATTTTCCTGCCCGACCGCAAACCCCAGGCGACGGTGGAGGCGCAGCGAGAGCACATTGTCGCGCCGCACATGGCTCTCGAGCCGGGTGGCGCCAAGGCGCTTTACCAGAGCCGACATTTCCCGGCCGAGCGCGGCAGTGACGGCGGCGTTCCGATGCTCGGGATGAATGGCAAGGCCACCAACGAACCAGGCCTGGTCCGCAAGCGGCCAGAGATAGCCATAGGCGACGAGAAGGCCATCGCGGCGGAGGACGCACCATTCCGAACGCAGGATCGACGTCTCCAGCGCCACACGATGCGCTTGAGGGTCGAGCGGGCCGCCGTCGGGCGAGCGCAGAACCAGCAGGTCGAGCGCCAGAACCTCATCGACCGACGGACGAGCGGTTTCCGCGCTCATTCCGCCGCGTTCTGCTTGCCGGTACCGAACTTGCGCTCGATATAGTCGGCGACCATGACCTTGAACTGGTCGGCCACGTCGGCGCCGCGCAGCGTCGCGACCTTTTCACCATCGACGAAGACCGGCGCTGCCGGGGTTTCACCCGTTCCGGGAAGCGAGATGCCGATATTGGCATGCTTGCTCTCGCCCGGCCCGTTGACGATGCAGCCCATCACCGCCACCGACAGGGTTTCCACGCCCGGATAGCGTTCGCGCCATTCGGGCATGGAGGTGTTGAGGTGGTCCTGGATCTCCTTGGCCAGGGTCTGGAACGTCGTCGACGTGGTGCGTCCACAACCCGGACAGGCCGCCACCACCGGCAGGAACTGGCGGAAGCCCATGGTCTGCAGCAGTTCCTGGGCGACCTTGACTTCCGTGGTGCGATCGCCACCCGGCTCGGGGGTGAGCGAAATGCGGATCGTGTCGCCAATGCCCTGCTGCAGGAGAATGCCCAGGGCCGCCGAGGAGGCGACAATGCCCTTCGAGCCCATGCCAGCTTCGGTCAACCCCAGATGCAGTGCATAGTCGCAGCGGGCGGCAAGGTCCTGATAGACGGCGATCAGGTGCTGGACGTCGGAGACCTTTGTCGAAAGCAGGATCTTGTTGCGACCCATGCCCAGCTCTTCGGCACGCGCCGCGGACAGCAGAGCCGACTGGATGATGGCCTCGCGCTGCACGGCCGCGGCAGAAATCGGATTGGGCGACGCGGCGTTTTCGTCCATCAGGCGGGTAAGAAGCTCCTCGTCGAGCGAGCCCCAGTTGACGCCGATGCGGACGGGCTTGTCGTATTTATTGGCGATCTCGATGAGCGTCGCGAACTGCGTGTCCCGCTTGGCCTTGAAGCCGACATTGCCCGGATTGATGCGGTACTTGGCCAGCGCCTCGGCACAGGCCGGATGATCGGTGAGGAGCTTGTGGCCGATATAGTGGAAGTCGCCGACCAGCGGCACGTCATAGCCCATGAAGGCGAGGCGATCGCGGATGATCGGGACAGCGGCCGCCGACTCGTCCCGGTCGACGGTGATGCGCACAATTTCCGAACCGGCGCGGGCCAGCTGCATGACCTGCTTGACCGTCGCGTCGATGTCGGCCGTGTCGGTATTGGTCATGGATTGCACGACCACCGGGGCGCCGCCACCCACCATGACGCCACCCACATTGACACCCACCGACTGCCTGCGCGGCGCTGGACCGGCCATCTTGAACCTCGAAATTCGCTTCCCTCTGGGAAATAGGCCTTCCCTCTACACCTGGCAACCGGACATTGGCGTGACGGAATGCGCCATTTCGTGATCGGGCCGGACTTGAACCTGCACTGCGCAGGACCATTTTAGCTGCATGATGAACATGCTCCTCCCCCGCCTGATCCTGTTCCGCAAGGAAGTCGTGCAGCTCTGGAAGGCATTCTTCTCGCCGCACACGCCGCTCTATTTGAAGGCCGCAACGCTGTTCGCCGCCTTCTACCTGGTCAACCCGATCGACATCCTGCCCGACTTCATCCCGTTCCTGGGTTGGGTCGATGATATCGTGCTGGTGCCCATGATGGTGAGCTGGATCGTCTCGCGTCTGCCGGTGCCGGTCTATGCTGGCAAGTACGGCAAGACCGTCGATGGCAAGGCGCGGCGTCTCTAGGCGCCCGCGCCCCGATTTGACTTTCCGGCCCATATGGCCATGATGGCGCCCATGAACACGCTTTCCGCATCATCCTGCCGGTTCCTTACACGCCTCAGCCAGGCAGGCTGATCGCCTGGTGTTGCCACCTGCCCACGGGCAAGCGCGACACCAGGATTGCTGAACACCGTCCCCAAAAGTTCCGACATGCCCGCTCCATGCGCCTTGCGCATGGCGTTTGCGCATGCCTGTCCGAGGCAACTCCCATGACTTTCAAATATTCCGTCACCCTGCCCATCAGCGGCGGCAACAAGCTGCGCCGCTTCCAGGACTGGGCCAACCAGCACCTGCCCGAGTTGAGCTACAGCCTGCCCTACCAGACCCCGATCAAGACCGAGACCATGACGGTCCGCCTCCGATCGCTTGAGGATCGGGCGCGGCTCCTCGACCTCGTTACCCGTTCGCCCCTGGTCTGAGGGCAGGGATATGCAGATATTGCGCTTTTGCCGCTCCTGCAGCGGCCCGCGACCCCGGGCGGCCCGGCGCTGCCCCTGGTGCCACCGATCCTATGCTGCCCCGGCAGCCCGACCCGAGCACCTGTTTGCCAGTTTCGAACTCCGAAACGACCGGCCGGCGGGAGGCAAGACATGACCACGATTTCACTGAGCGAATGGACCCAGTCGCCCGAGATCGTCATGGGCAAGGAGGAGCACAAACGGTTGACCGTCGTTGCCCTCACCAATCTGGGCGAACGGGGGGACAATACCGATTTCCTGCTCTATGAGCTCGATCGCGCCCGCATTGTCCCCGACGCCATGCTGCCCTCCGACGTTGTGCGCATCGGCAGCATGGTGCGCTACCGGCTCATGCCGGGGCTCGAACGCACGGTGAAACTGGTCATGCCAGATGGCGCGGCCGCCGAGCCGGATGGCTACCGCCTCTCCGTCACCTCCGATCACGGGGCGGCCCTGATCGGCACGCGGCCCGGCCACGTCATGGTCTGGGTCAGCCCCGAGGGCACGATGCAGCGCCTCGAGGTGATCAAGGTGGCCAACAGTGGCAACCGACCTGATCCCGGGCATGATCCAGGCCCGCAGGCGGCCTGAAAATGGAAAGGCCCGGATTGCTCCGGGCCTTTTGCTATTCCAGCCGGACCAGGAGGTCCTTGGCGTCGATCTGGTCGCCTGGCTTGATGAGGAGTTCGACCACCACGCCATCGACTTCGGCATGGATCGCTGTTTCCATCTTCATGGCTTCGATCGAGCACAGCACATCGCCGGCCGTGACCTTCTGGCCTTCCTTGACGGCGAGGGTCGAGATGACGCCCGGCATGGGCGCACCGACCTGCTTGGGGTCGCCCGCAGCGGCCTTGGCGCGGACCTTGACCTCGCCGGCCTTGAGCCGATCGGGCACCACGATGGTGCGCGGCTGGCCGTTGAGATCGAAGAAGACGCGGACCTCGCCCTTTTCATTGGTCGGGGCGCGACCCTGATAGGTGATGACCAGGGTCTTGCCCTTTTCGATATCGACGAGGAGCTCGTCGCCCTCGTTGAGGCCGTAGAAATAGACCGGCGTAGGCAGGACTTCGGTCGGACCGTAGCGATCCTGGGTCTTTTCGAAATCGGTATAGACCTTGGGATACATGAGATAGGAGGCCAGCCGGAAATCGTCGATGGGCATGCCCACTTCGTCGCTGATCTTCTTGCGCTCGGCCTCCAGATCGATGGGCTTCAAATAGGAACCGGGACGCTCGGTGAGCGGCGCCTTGCCCTTGAGTACCTTCTTTTGCAGCGCTTCGGGGAAGCCGCCCGGCGGCTGGCCGAGATCGCCGGCAAAGAAGCCGACGACTGAATCGGGGAAGGCAATGTCCTTATCCGGGTTCTCGACATCGGCGCGCGTAATGCCGGCCGAAACCATGGCCAGCGCCATGTCGCCCACCACCTTGGACGAGGGCGTCACCTTGACGATATCGCCGAACATCTGGTTGACGTCGGCATAGGTCTGGGCGACCTCGTGCCAGCGCGTCTCCAGCCCCAGCGAACGGGCCTGTTCCTTGAGATTGGTGAACTGACCGCCCGGCATTTCGTGGAGATAGACTTCCGAAGCGCCGCCTTTGAGATCGCTCTCGAAGGCCCGATACTGGGTGCGCACGGCTTCCCAGTAGAAGGAAATCTGCCGGATTGCCTTGGCATCGAGGCCGGGATCGCGATCGGTATCGGCCATGGCGGCGACCAGCGAACCGAGGGTCGGCTGCGACGTCGTGCCCGAGAGCGCGTCCATGGCCGCATCCACCGCATCGACACCCGCATCCACGGCGGCGAGCACCGTGGCCGAGGCCGCGCCCGACGTATCGTGGGTGTGGAGGTGGATGGGCAGGCCGATTTCCTGCTTGAGCGTCGAGATGAGTTTTCTGGCTGCGGCAGGCTTCATCAGCCCCGCCATGTCCTTGAGGCCCAGCACATGGGCGCCGGCCGCTTCCAGTTCCCGGGCCAGGGCAACATAGTATTTGAGGTCATACTTGGCCCGGTCGGGGTCCAGCATGTCGCCGGTATAGCAGACGACGCCTTCGCAGACCTTGTTGGCCTCGATGACCGCGTCCATCGAGACGCGCATGTTCTCGACCCAGTTGAGGCAGTCGAAGACGCGGAAGATGTCGACGCCACCCTTGGCGGCCTGGGCCACGAAGAATTTGACGACATTGTCCGGGTAGTTCGTATAGCCCACGCCATTGGAGCCGCGCAGCAGCATCTGGGTGAGGATGTTGGGCGCGCCGGCCCGCACCTTGGCGAGGCGCTCCCACGGATCCTCGTTGAGGAAGCGCATGGAGACGTCGAAGGTCGCCCCGCCCCAGCATTCGAGGCTGAAAAGGTTCGGCAGGCCGCGCGAATAGGCCTGGGCAATGCGGGTGATGTCAAAGCTGCGCATGCGCGTCGCCAGCAGCGACTGGTGCGCGTCGCGCATCGTCGTATCGGTGAAGAGAACCCGCTTCTGGTCCTTCATCCACTTGGCGAGCCCAGCCGGACCATCGCGATCAAGGATCTGGCGGCTGCCTTCCACCACCGCGAGCGGCGGAAATTCCGGCACGATCGGCGCCGCGGCATCGGCCGGCGGGCGCGGGCGATCGCGCACTTCCGGATGCCCGTTCACGGTCACGTCGGCGATATAGCTCAGGAGCTTGGTCGCCCGGTCCTTGCGCGGCTTGAAGTTGAAGAGGTCCGGCGTCGTGTCGATGAAGCGCGTCGTGTAGCGATTCTGAAGAAAATCGGGGTGCGTGATGATGTTTTCGAGGAAGGCGAGATTGGTGGCAACGCCACGGATGCGGAACTCGCGCAGGGCACGATGCATCCTGGCAATGGCCTCGTCGGCCGTGGGCGCCCAGCAGGTGACCTTTTCGAGGAGCGGATCGTAGTAGCGGGTAATGACCGCGCCCGAATAGGCGGTACCGCCATCGAGGCGCACGCCAAAGCCGGTGGCACCGCGATAGGCGGTGATGCGGCCATAATCGGGAATGAAGTTCTGTTCAGGGTCTTCGGTAGTGACGCGGCACTGGATGGCATTGCCGTTGAGGCGGATGTTCTCCTGCAGCGGCACGCCGGACTCGGGCGTCCCGATGACGGCACCGTCGAGCAGGTGGATCTGCGCCTTGACGATGTCGATGCCGGTCACCTCTTCGGTGACAGTATGCTCCACCTGGATGCGCGGGTTCACTTCGATGAAGTAGAACTTGTCGGTATCCGCATCCATGAGGAATTCGACCGTGCCGGCGCCGCGATAGTTGGCGGCCTTGCCCAGGCGCACGGCGGCATCGGTCAGCTCCTTGCGGACGGCCTCCGAGAGGTAGGGCGCAGGCGCACGCTCGACCACCTTCTGGTTGCGACGCTGCACCGAGCAATCGCGCTCGAACAGATGCACCAGATTGCCGTGATCGTCGCCGATCAGTTGCACCTCGACATGGCGGGCACGCTCGATCAGCTTTTCGAGATACATCTCGTCCTTGCCGAAGGCGGCCTTGGCCTCGCGCTTGCCCTCGCTGACTTCGTGGATCAGCGTCGATTCATCCATGATGCGGCGCATGCCGCGCCCGCCGCCGCCCCAGGAGGCCTTGAGCATCAGCGGATAGCCGATCTCGGCGGCCATGCGCTTGACCGCCTCCATGTCATCGGGCAGCGCCTCGGTGGCTGGCACCACCGGCACATTGCTGGCAATGGCCATGTTGCGGGCGGCAACCTTGTTGCCCAGGTCGCGCATGGTCTGGGCCCGCGGCCCGATGAAGATGATGCCGGCATCCTCGCAGGCGTCCACGAATTCCGGGCTTTCCGAAAGAAGGCCATATCCGGGATGGATGGCGTCAGCCCCGGAGATCCGCGCGATACGGATATACTCTTCAATTTGAAGATAGGCTTCGACCGGGCCCTTGCCCTTGCCGATGAGATAGGCCTCGTCGGCCTTGAACCGGTGCAGCGCCAGCTTGTCTTCTTCGGCATAGGCCGCGACGGTTTTCAGGCCAAGCTCATTGGCGGCGCGGAAGACGCGAATGGCGATTTCGCTGCGATTGGCGACGAGAATTTTCTTGATGGGCATCGGTGTCCGTTCCGAGCAGGAGGGGCGAGGACCCGCAAAGGGTCCGGCTCAGCAAAACCGGCGGAACGGACGGTTGACCGTCCCAACCGCCGAAAACTTCAAGTCTAGTTCTGGCCCAGATATCCGGCCAGGTGGCTCATGTCATAGCCCGCTTCGGCAGCCTGGGCGATGATCTGGGCCGCGGGGGCTTCCCCGGCCTGGCTCAGCGCCCAGAGCGTGGTCGAGCGCGTGCCCGACCGGCAGAAGCAAAACACCTTGCCGTCGCTCCCCTCAAGCACGGCTTTGGTTGCATTGACGAGGTCGGGACTGACCCCTTCGCGTCCCAGCGGGATGAAGTGGTAGACAAGGCCCGCAGCCTTGGCGGCCGCCTCAATCTCGGCACCCGCCGGCTGGTCGGGGGCTTCCCCGTCCGGCCGGTTGTTGACGATGGCCACAAAGCCCAGGTCCTTGAGCGTTTTCACGTCTTCCGGCTGGATCTGTCCAGAGACGCTGACGTGATCGTTGATCCGCTTCAATTCCAAGGCTTTCTTCTCCCACAAGCCCCCGCTCTGCCCGGACCCCGTTCGTTGCGAAACAAGGAACCAGACGCTGCGGGCATGGCGCCGGCGCGCGATGGCCCGTTATAGCCACGCGGTTGCAGATGACGCAACTGGCAGCGGCGCAATCCTGTCATGGAGCTGTCGCAGAGGCGCTGACGGGTGAACGTCAGCCTTCACCAATACCCGGCGTGTAGCGGGCCAGAGCCCCGATGATGCGCTTGGCAGTGAGCCGCCCCACCTGGACGCCCTCGTCATTGGTCACGCCGATCCACTGATGCTCGGCAAAGTAGGGCAGGACCTCCTCGCAACGGGCATCGGCCGGCACCTTGTATTGGCAATCCTCGAATTCGCCGCGCTCCATGATGGTGCGCACATGGATGGCGCGCGCCTTGTTCACCTCGCGCACGAACTCCTCGATATGCTCGTTGGCCGGCTTGAGGACAATGTCCTCGGGCTTGCCCTCCTGCTGTACGGCGCCGTCCTTGAGCACGGCAATCCGGTCGGCGATCTTGAGCGCCTCGTCGAAATCGTGGGTGATGAACAGGATCGTTTTACCCAGGCTCTTCTGCAACTCGACCAGTTGGTCCTGCATGCCCGAGCGGATCAGCGGGTCGAGCGCCGAGAAGGCTTCGTCCATGAGGATGATGTCGGTATCGAGCGCCAGGGCGCGGGCGAGGCCCACGCGCTGCTGCTGCCCGCCCGAAAGCTGGCGGGGACGGCTCTGTTCATAGCCCTTTAGTCCCACCGTCTCGATCCACTTGGCGGCGCGCTCCAAGCGCTCCTGCTTGCTCACGCCGCGCACTTCCAGTCCATAGGCGACATTGTCGATGACCGAGCGATGCGGCAGGAGGCCGAACTTCTGGAACACCATGGCCACGGTATTGCGCCGGTAGGTGCGCAATTCGTTGAGGCCCATCTGGAGCACGTCGCTGCCATCGACCATGATCTCGCCCGCAGTCGGATCGATCAGCCGGTTGACGTGGCGGATCAGGGTCGACTTGCCCGAACCCGACAGGCCCATGACCACGAAGATCTGGCCCCGGGCAATGTCGAGCGAGACATTGTCGAGACCGACCACATGGCCGGTTTCGGCCTGCACCTCGGCCTTCGACTTGCCTGACCCCAGCAGGGCCAGAGCGTGATCGGGATTGTCGCCGAAAATCTTGGTGACCCCGCGCATGCGGATGGCGAGATCGGTACCGGTTTTCATGTCATGCATGTTAGCGCGCCTCCGCCAGGCCGATGCGGGCCTGCAACTGCTTGCCGAAGGATTGGGTGATGCGGTCGAAGATGATGGCCAGGACCACGATGCCGAGGCCGGCAAACAGGCCGCGGCTGACCTCGAGCCGGCCGATGCCCTGCAGCACCTGATAGCCCAGGCCCCCGGCGCCGATCATCGAGGCGATCACCACCATGGAGAGGGCCATCATCGTGGTCTGGTTGACCCCGGCCAGGATGGTGGGCAGCGACAATGGAATCTGCACGCCGATGAGGCGCTGGGTCGGCGTCGTGCCGAAGGCGCGGCTGGCCTCCATGACCGCCGGGTCGACCGAACGCAACCCCAGATCGGTCAGGCGCATCAGCGGCGGGGCCGCATAGACGATGGTGGCGATCAGGGCCGGGATCTTGCCCGGGCCGAAGATCATCACCGTGGGGATGAGATAGACAAAGCTGGGCAGGGTCTGCATCAGGTCGAGCAGGGGCGTGACGCCGCCCCGGACGCGCGATGATCGGCTCATCCACACCCCTATGGGGATCGAGACAAGAATGGCGGTCAGCGTCGCCGCGATCATCAGCGCCATGGTCGCCATGGCGTCTTCCCACAATTCCATGACGCCCAGAAAGATCAGCGAGGCAAACACGATGGCGGGCAATTGCCAGCGCCGCGTCGCAAGCCAGGCCGCGCCCACCAGAATGGCCATGATCAGCCACCATGGCGTGGCGATCAGCAAGTCCTCGATGGCATTGAGCAGCATCAGCAGCGGATAGGCGGCCGCTTCGAATTCGTCGCCCCAGTTGCGCACGACCCAGTTGAGGCCATCGTCAATGGCCCGGCGCCACGGACGGGTATCGATCAGTTCAGGAAACATGTTTGCCCTTTTGCTTCAGAGCTGGAATTGACGTGCGATCGACAAGCCAACCTGTGGTTCGTTGGCTTGCGATCGAACGCGGAAAACGGCCGGGTCGAAACCCGGCCGCCGTGAGGAACGCTTTTGCGCGCGGGCCTAGCCGATGGCGGCCAGCACCTTTTCGGCAACCTCGGCCGGAACCCACTGGGTCCAGACATCCTGCTTGGTCTTGAGGAAATTCTCCGCGGTTTCCTCGGCATCGGCCTGGTTCTCGTCGCCATAGAC
>CBFGPB010000082.1:0-9963 GCA_965650545.1 uncultured Devosia sp.
TAGCCCAGGCCTTCCATGATCGCCTTGGCTTCCGCCACGCGCTCTTCATAGGAAAGTCCGATCCACTCCGGCTGGTAAGGTTCGACGCCTTCATAGTTGGCAGTACCTTCCGGCACCCAGCCATAGGCCGGCACTTCGCCGGTGCCGAGCACGTCCGGACCAATCACGTCGCGGTTGATCGACATGGACAGGGCCTTGCGGACGTCCGCATTGTCGAAGGGCTCTTTTTCCTGGTTGATCACGTAGTAGTAGATGCCGAGGAACGGAGCGAAGTAGTCCTGGCCCGGCAGGTTTTCCTTGATCCACTGGGCCTGGTCGGACGGAATGTCGGTCAGGATGTCATATTCACCGGCGCGGTAGCGCGACAGCGCCGCTGCGAGGTCGTCCTGCACGAAGTAGTTCACTTCGTCGATCTGGACATTGGCGGCATCCCAGTAGGTCTCGGACTTGACCGACTTGATGTAGCTGCCCGGCACCCACTCGGTGGGGGTGTAGGGGCCGTTCGAAACAATGTTCTCGACCTTGGTCCACTCATCGCCGACCTTGTCGATCACATGCTTGGGCACGGGATAGGCGGTGTAGTGGGTCAGCGCCTGCAGGAAGAACGGGGTCGGACCTTCGAGGGTGATTTCGACGGTCTTGTCGTCGAGGGCCTTGACGCCCAGCTCGTTGAAATCGGTGACGCTGCCGTCGGCGATCTCGGAACCGTTCTTGATCGGATACTGCAGGTACGCATAGTCCGAGGCGGTCGCGGGGTCGAACAGGCGCTGGAAGGCGAAGACGAAGTCGCCGGCGGTCACCGGGGTGCCGTCGGACCACTGGATACCGTCACGCAGGGTGAAGGTGTAGACGAGGCCGTCTTCGGAGACGGTGTAGCTCTCGGCCTGGCCGGGAATGGCTTCGGCATTGGCGTCTTCCGTCATCAGGCCTTCGATATAGTCGCCGATGATGCGGTTTTCCCAGTCGCCGGAAGCCTGATGCGGGTCGATGGAGCCCGGTTCGGAACCGTTCATCACGTTCAGCGTCACAGCCGAGGCGGCGCTGGTCATCAGCGTTGCCATCAGGCCTGCAGTCGCTACCGCAGTCAGCGTTTGCATCAGTTTCATTCTCGTCCCATCTCCTTGTGGAATTCTCGGCGTTTCTCTGACTGGCTGCTTCATTCCGAGCAGCACTTTTCATTGCCGGTAGTTTTTACCCGCCGGTCAAGATTGGTGGACGGTATTACGCAATTCCGTCTACTGACAAGCGAAAGATTGACCTAAACGTCATCGAAAGTACCATTGTGGACATCCTCTCCGAAGCGAGCTTCGGAGCACGAATTTTTAGGTCCATCCAAAATGGTGGATTCAGATACTAATCTTCGCCAAAACTGCCATACAACGGCGCAAGCTCGTCCTAAATCTTCCAGCACGGAAGATTAGGCGGGGCTCATTCCGCGTTGCACAAAAAAGATGATGAGGGCCAGGGCGAACAGCGCAACGAAGGGCAGCCAGCGGGGCATGCCCCCCCTTTGCCGCTCCTTCTTGGGCTCCGGCTTCTTCTCGGGTCGACGAAACTTTATGACATTGTCGCTCATCAAGCGCTTTCTACCAGAGCCGCGACGCCCATGCCACCGGCCGTGCACACCGAAATCAGCGCCCGCTTGTTGGCCTGGCCGCTGAGGAGCTTGGCGGTGAGCCCGAGGATGCGCGCGCCGGTCGCGGCAAAGGGGTGGCCATAGGCAAGGCTCGACCCCTTGACGTTGATCTTGGCCGGATCGACCTCGCCCAGCACCGAGTCGCGCCCCAGGACGTCCTTGCAATAGGCCGGGTCCTTCCAGGCCTTGAGCGTGCACAGGACCTGCGCCGCGAAGGCCTCGTGCAGCTCGAAATAGTCGATATCGGCAAAGCCGAGCCCAGCCTTTTCGAGCATTTCACTGACCGCAATAGTCGGGGCCATGAGAAGGCCCTCGCCATGGGCAAAGTCATTGCCCGCCACCCTTCCCGTGGTGAGATAGGCCAGGATCGGCAGGCCGCGCGCTTTCGCCCACTCCTCGCTCGCCAGCAGCACACCCGAGGCGCCATCGGTCAATGGCGTCGAATTGCCGGCCGTCAGGGTCCCGAGCCCCGAGGTCTTGTCGAAGGCCGGTTTCAGCGTCGCCATCTTTTCCATATTGGCATCGGCACGGACATTGTTGTCGCGCACGAGGCCCGCGCACTGCACCAAGAGGTCATCGTGGAAGCCTTCGTCATAGGCTGCCGCCGCATTGCGATGGCTGGCCACGGCCAGCGCATCCTGTTCGGCGCGGGTTATGCCCCATTCCTTGGCCATCAATTCGCAATGCTGGCCCATGGACAGCCCGGTGCGCGGCTCGTTGACCGAGGGCGCCACCGGGGTCAGTTCGCCGAAGGAAAAGCCCTTGGTGAAGGCCTTGACCTTGTCGCCCGTGGTCTTGGCCGCATTGGCGTCGAGCAGCCGGTGCTGGAATTTCGGCCCGAAGACGATGGGGCTGTCGGAGACCGTGTCTGAACCGGCGGCAATGCCGCTCTCGATCTGGCCCGAGGCAATCTTGCCGGCCAGCACCAGGGCCGCCTGCAAGCTTGTGCCACAGGCGATCTGCATGGTCGTGCCCGGCGTACGCGGCGAGAAGCCGGCATCGAGCAGGGCCTCGCGAGCGAGGTTGAAGTCGCGGGAGTGGTTGATCACGGCGCCCGCGATCACCTCATCCACCTTCTCGCCTTTCAAGCCAAACTTGTCGGCCAGGCCGCCCAGCACCGTGCCGAGCATGGAGAGATTGGTTTCATCCGCATAGGCCGTGCCGCCGCGGGCGAAGGGAATGCGGGCCGAGCCGACAATGGCAACGCGCTTGAGTTCGGTCATGTTCTTGTTCTCCTCTTACGCACGGCCATCGGCACGGGCCTTCATCGGCCCACCGAGGAAGGGGGCAAATCCGGTGCCCATGATGACGCCGATATCGGCCAGTTCCGGCGAGGCGACAACGCCTTCGCTCACCACCACTTCGGTCATGTCGACCAGCGGCTTGACCAGCTCGCGGCCCAACCCAGCCAGGTCCGCATGCTGGGGCGTCTCGCCCTTGACGGCCTTGCCCTTCTCCCACTTGTAGAAGCCTTCGCCAGTCTTGCGCCCGAGCTTGCCTTCCGCGATCAGCCGCGCGAACTGGCTGCCTTCCGGCACGGAATGGCCCAGTTCGGTCGCCACCGACTTGCCGACATCGAGGCCGACTGTGTCCATCAGCTCGATGGGCCCCATCGGCATGCCGAAGGCCACGGCGGCAGCATCGAGCAATTCCTTGCTCTCGCCCTTTTCCACCCGCTCCACCGCGCCCAGCATGTAGGGCATGAGCACCCGGTTGACGAGGAAGCCCGGCGCGGACTTCACCACCACCGGCGACTTGCCGATGGCCTGAGCGAAGCTGGCACCCTTGCCGATCTCTTCATCGGTGTTGAACCTGGAGCGGATCACCTCCACCAGCGGCAGCTGCGCCACCGGATTGAAGAAGTGGAGACCAATGAGCCGCGCCGGGTCCTTGAGGGCCTCGGCAATGCGTTCGAGTTCGATGGACGAGGTATTGGTCGCCATGATGGCGCCCGGCTTCATCTTGCCCTCGATCCCGCTGAAGATCGCCTGCTTGACCTCGAGCTTTTCCACCACCGCTTCGATGATCACGTCGGCGCGGGCAACGCCCGTACCGGCGGGGTCTGCGTTGAGCCGCAGCATGGCCGCGTCGACTTCGCGCTTCTTCTTGTAGCGTTTCTTGAACAGCCCCTTGGCGCGGTCGAGGGCGGGCTGGATGCGCGCCATGTCGAGATCCTGCAGGGTGACGCTCATGCCGCGATAGGCGCACCAGGCGGCAATGTCGCCACCCATCACCCCGGCACCGATGACATGCACGCGCGCAAACTTCGCACCCTTGAGGCCCTGCTTCTTGAGTCCTTCGGAAAGGAAGAACACGCGCCTGAGGTTGGTGGCCGTTGGCGAACCCATGAGCGGCACGAAACCGTCGATCTCGCCGCGGATCATCGCCCGCCAGTCATTGCCGTGCTTCTCGAAGAGGTCGATCAGCGCATAGGGCGCCGGATAGTGTTCCTTGCGGGCCTTCTTGCCCACCTGCTTGCGCATCTGGTTGGCAATGGCTTCGCGCACCAGCGGCAGCGCCGCCGCCTTCTTCATTGCCGGTGCTTCGCTGGATTTCTTCCTGGCCAGCACCGCCTTGCGGCCCTCCCAGCGCAGCATGTCGCGATGACGCACCAGCTTGTCGACAAGGTTGAGGCCGCGCGCCGCCCCGGCCTTGAGCACCTTGCCCGTCAGCATGATCTGCATGGCGTCGACCGGCCCTGCCTGGCGGATCGAGCGGCCGGTGCCGCCAAAGCCGGGAAAGATGCCCAGATTGACTTCCGGGAAGCCGATCTTGGTCTTTTCGTCATTGACGGCAATGCGATAGTGGCAGGCCAAGGCCAGTTCCAGCCCACCGCCGAGACAGAAGCCATGGATGCCCGCGACGACCGGCACCTTGAGCGCCTCGATGCGCGCGAACAGCGCATGGGTCCGCCGCAGCGCCTCCGGCAGGACCGAAAAGTCGCTCATGGCGTCAAATTCGGACACGTCGGCCCCGGCGATGAAGCCGGAATCCTTGCCCGAGAGGATCACGACGCCCGCCAGTTCCCCGGAACTGGCCAGGTCCTCGAACCGCGCCACCAGCGTTTCGAGCTCCATGATGGCTTCGCGGCTCAGCGTGTTGACCGAGGCGCCCGGCGTATTGATCGTCAGCCAGCCGATCTTTTCGAGATCGGTGTGGAAGCTCCAGTGCTTGGTCTCGGTTGCCTGTGGGGCGATCATGGTTTCCTCATTCCCGGCTTTGCGCCGCTGTTGTTCATCGGGTGCCATTGCACCCACCGCACCGCCCTCGGGCCTGACCCGAGGGCCACTCGCAACATCTCATTTGTTTCCAGTGGTCCTCGGGTCGAGCCCGAGGACGGCACCGGGATCTTGGCCGCTATTCGGCTGCAGCCCGCTCATCGGTCGGCTTGAGCACGTCCATCTCGAAATCATCGACGTGGACGGCCCGGTTGGTGGCCTCGTCGGCCGCGCGCATGATGCCCGCCTCGTTGTCGTTGAGCACGCCCGCTGCCACCGCATCGGCAATGGCATCGCGATCGAGCCGCCGCTCGATGATCCCCTTGCGCGAGGCCTTGACGAACTTGGCTTCGATATCCTCGGCCTCGGTCACCTTGATGAAGGCGTCTTCCAGAACGCCGGTGACGTCATTTGGGTCCATGGACACATAGACGCCCGTGGTCAGGCGGTCGCGAAAGGCGCCGGGCCGCAGCACCGCGCGCACGAAGCGATAGTTGACGCGATCGGAAGCCGGCTTGGCATGGCGCCCGAGCGGGAAGCACAGCACCCGCATGGCCCAGGCAAAGGCCGGGTTGGGGAAATTGGCAAAGACTTCGGCAAAGGTCGCTTCCATGGAGGCGACGCGATCCGCAAGAATCGCTTCCACCAATTCCTTGTCCTCGGCAATCGAGCCCTCTTCCTCGAAGCGCTTGAGCGTGGCCGACATCAGGTAGAGATCACCCAGGATATCGGCCATGCGCCCCGAAAGCTTCTGCTTGCGCTTGAGCGCTCCGCCCAGCACCACCGTGGTCCAGTCGGCGACCAGCGCAAAATCCTGCGAATAGCGGTGCAGGCGCCGGTACCACTTGGCCATCGAGCCTTCATTGGGCGAGGACGCGAAGGCGCCATTGCTGAGCCCGTGCAGGAAGCTGGCCACGATATTGCGCAGCATGAACTTGGTGTGCCCGCCAAAAGCCGCATCGAACGCCTCGAGCCCGGCCTTGCGATCCTTGTTCTGCGCCGCCTGGATTTCCTTGAGCAGATAGGGATGCGCGCGCAGCACGCCCTGGGCAAAGGTCATCAGCGTGCGGGTGAGGATATTGGCACCCTCGACCGTGATGGCCACCGGCATGGACTGGTAGGCGCCGAACAGATAATTGCCCGGCCCGTCCTGGATGGCACGACCGCCCTGGATGTCGAAGGCATCGTCCATGCTGTCGCGCATGGCTTCGGTCGTGGTGTATTTGAGAAGGCCCGCGATGACGGCGGGGCGCTGGCCCTCGTCGACCATGGACGCCGTCAGCCGGCGCGTCGCCTCGAACATATAGGCGCGCTTGACCATCTCGCCGAGCGGCTCGGCAACGCCTTCCATGATGCCCACCGGAATGCCGAACTGGCGGCGCACGCGGGCATAAGCGGATGTGGCGCGCAGGGTCTGCTTGATCGAAGTCGTGCCGATGGCGGGCAGCGAAATGGCGCGGCCGGTGGAGAGGCACTCCATCAGCATGCGCCAGCCCTGCCCGGCATAGTCGGTGCCGCCGATGAGGAAGTCCATGGGAATGAACATGTCCTTGCCGCGCACCGGGCCATTCATGAAGGCCTGGCGCGCCGGATAATGGCGGCGGCCGATATCGAGGCCGGGGTGGTCATGCGGGATCAGCGCCAGGGTGATGCCGATTTCCGGCCCGCGACCGAGCAGATTGTCCGGATCCTTGAGGATGAAGGCGAGGCCCACCAGCGTCGCTACCGGCGCCAGCGTGATGTAGCGCTTGTCGAAGCTGAGGCGCACGCCGAGCACTTCCTGCCCGTTATGCATGCCCTTGGTGACAATGCCGATATCGCGCATGCCGCCCGCATCCGAACCCGAATGTACCCCGGTCAGGGCAAAACACGGCACTTCGCGGCCATCGGCGAGGCGATGGAGATACTTCTCCTTCTGCGCCGGCGTGCCATACTTTTCGAGCAACTCGCCGGGCCCGAGCGAATTGGGCACCATGACGGTGATACCGGCCGCGACCGAGCGGCTGGCGATCTTGGAAACGATCATCGACTGCGCCTGGGCCGAAAAGCCGAGACCACCGTGCTCCTTGGCAATCAGCATGCCCAGGAACCCCTTGGACTTGAGGAATTCCCAGAGCTCGGGCGAGAGGTCGGCGCGGTTGTGACGGATGTCCCAGTCGTCGATCATCTTGGCCGCGATCTCGGCCGGGCCATCGAGGAAGGCTTGCTCTTCGGGTGTCAGGGTGAGGGGACGGATCTTGGTCAGCTTGTCCCAGTCCGGGCGGCCGGAAAACAGCTCCGCGTCCCAGCCCACGGTACCGGCATCGAGCGCTTCCTGCTCGGTGCGGCTCACCTTGGGGAGGATGGACTTGACCGCGCCATAGACCGGCGTGGTCAGCGCCGTCATGCGGATTGGCTTGACCGAGAGGATCAGCAGCAGGACACCGAAGACCACCAGAACCCAGTTGAACCAACCCAGCCCATAGGTGGCGCCGGCCTGGGTGAAGTCGAGCCCGGACAGAAGCCCGATGGCAACGAACGCTGCGCCCCACTGCCAGATCGGGCTTTCGCGCATGGCCAGCGCGGCAAAGACAACAAGACTGATCGCAACCAGCAAAAGGGTCATGCCCCTCATCCTCCTTGGACAGGGCACGGCCCGCAAAAGGGGCCTCGTGCCCGCCATTCCTCAAATGTCGGACCGGTATCGACTTGAGAATCGATCCGGCCTCCCCTTGCTTGCCCGCACCATAGCGCGGGGGCGGGGCTTGTGTAGAGGCGAGTTTACCCAAGTTTACGTATACGTCAAGTGATCGCCCAATAGGTCGGCAGTACACCATGCCGTTTCGGCGCGACGCACGTCCCTCCGTTGCCCCACCGGCAGCGAATTGACGCTAACGTAAACCCGTGGAATAATTTGCATGTTCCATGAGGGTGACAGACGCCGGAGAGCGTCGGCCAAAACCGGCCCCCTTCCTGGAACACGACGGGAAACCGCTTGCTCACTGGGGCAATTGGAGGAGAACGCAATGGAACAGCCTGCCACGACAACCGCCCTGCGCCCGTGGATTGCCAGCTACCCGGATGGAATCATCTGGGACGATGTGATCGACACCACCCCCGTCCATGAGCAGGTTCTGGCCGCCTGCGCCAAGAATCCCGGCGCCGTGGCCCTCGACTTCCTTGGCGGCACCACCACTTTTGGTGAACTGGCCGAGAAGATCGTCGCCTTTGCCGGCGCCCTGCAAAGCCAGTTCGGCGTGACCAAGGGCACGCGCGTCGCGCTGATGCTGCCCAACACGCCCTTTTATCCCATTGCCTATTACGGCGTACTCCGCGCGGGCGGCACCGTGGTCAACTGCAATCCGCTCTATACGGTGGCCGAGCTCGGGCACATCACCGCCAATGCCGGCGCCGACATCATGGTGACGCTGGACCTGCAGCAGATCTTCGAGAAGGGCGAGGCGCTGCTCAAGGCCGGCCACGTCAAGAAGCTGATCGTCGCGCACTTCCCCAATGCCCTGCCGCTGGTCAAGAAAGTCCTCTTCTCGGTGGTCAAGCGCAAGGACCTGGCGAAAACCAGTCAGTCGCCGCATGCCAGTGCCCTCACATCCTTCGAGGCGCTCCTGGCCCGCAGGGACGCGCCCTCGCCGGTGACCATCGACCCCGCCAAGGACATCGCGGTCCAGCAATATACCGGCGGCACGACCGGCATTCCCAAGGGTGCCCTGCTCACCCATGCCAATATCGCGGCCAATATGAGCCAGATCGACAAATGGGGATGCGGCCTCTTCTATCCGCCCACCAAGGTCATCGCCGTCCTGCCCTTCTTCCACATCTTCGCCATGACCGTTTGCATGAACGTGCCGCTCTGCAACGGCACGCCGGTCATCATGCTGCCGCGCTTCGAATTGAAGGCGCTCCTCGGCATCTTTGCGCGCACCAAGGCCAATGTCCTGCCCGCCGTGCCCACCCTGCTCAATGCCCTCGCCCGTGCCGACAATGTCGGGCAGGCCGAACTGGCTTCGCTTGAAGTGGCCATTTCCGGCGGCGCCGCCCTGCCCGATGAAGTGCGCCATGCCTTTTCCACGAAATCCAAGGCCCTCTTGGCCGAGGGCTATGGCCTGACCGAGGCATCGCCCGTGGTCTGCTGCGCCGCCCTGCGCGTGCCCTCAAAGCCCATGTCCATCGGTCTGCCGCTGCCGGGCACCGACATCCGTTTTGTCGACGTGGATTCGGGCAAGGTCGTCGGCATCGGCGAGAATGGCGAGCTGCAGGTCAAGGGCCCACAGGTCATGGCCGGCTATTACAACAATCCCGAGGCCAGCAGGGACGCCTTCATGGATGGCTGGCTGCGCACCGGCGATGTCGGGCATATGGATGAGGACGGCTACGTCTTCCTCGTCGACCGCATCAAGGATCTCATCATCTGCTCGGGCTTCAACGTCTATCCCCGCACCATCGAGGAAGCGGCCATGACCCACGAGGCCGTCGAGGAGGTGAATGTCATTGGCGTGCCCGACGAATATCGCGGCGAGGCGCCGGTGGCCTACATCAAGCTCAAGGCGGGCCATTCGGTGACCGAAGCCGAACTCAAGGCCTTCCTCTCCGAAACGCTCAACAAGATCGAAATGCCCAAGCACATCATCTTCAAGGACACCCTGCCCAAGACCCTCATCGGCAAGCTCTCCAAGAAGGAGTTGCGCGAGGAATATGCCCAGACCCATGCGAGGAAGAAGTGACCCGGGCAGTGGCCGACAGCAAAGACCTGTTCTCGATTGCCGACCTCGCCAGCGAGTTCGGCATCTCCACCCGGGCCATCCGGTTCTATGAATCCAAGGGCCTGCTGTCGCCCGAGAGGCTGGGCGCCACCCGCATTTTTCGCAAGCGCGACCGTGCCCGGCTGATCCTCATCCTCAGGGGCAAGCGTCTCGGCTTCACCCTGAGGGACATTTCGGACTATCTCAGCCTCTATGACGCCGACCGCACCCAGCAGGTCAACCTCCTGGCCGGCAAAGTCGACGAACGCATCGCCCTGCTCGAACGCCAGCGCGATGACCTCGAAACCACCATTCGCGAACTGCGCGAAATCAAGCAACTGGCCGAGGAGCGGCTGCATCAGAAGGCCGGGTA
>CBFGPB010000083.1:0-9781 GCA_965650545.1 uncultured Devosia sp.
GCCCGCCATTCATCACCACCAGCCGGTCGGCCAGGGTCATGGCTTCGAGCTGGTCATGGGTGACGTAGAGGCTGGTGGTCTTCAAACGCCGCTGCAGCTTGCGGATCTCGACGCGCATCTGCACGCGCAGCTTGGCGTCCAGGTTGGAAAGCGGTTCGTCAAAGAGGAAGGCGGCAGGCTCGCGCACGATGGCGCGGCCCATGGCGACGCGCTGGCGCTGGCCGCCAGAAAGCTGGCGCGGCTTGCGATCGAGCAGGGGGCCGATCTCAAGGATGTCCGCGGCCTCGGCGACGCGGCGGTCGATCTCGTCGCGCGGCGTGCCGCGGTTCTTGAGCCCGTATTCGAGATTGCCGCGCACGCTCATATGCGGATAGAGCGCATAGTTCTGGAACACCATGGCGATGTCGCGCTCCGCCGGCTCGGCCTTGACCACGTCGCGGCCGCCGATCTCGATCCGGCCCTCCGAGACCGTTTCGAGGCCGGCCACCATGCGCAGCAGCGTGGACTTGCCGCAGCCCGATGGGCCGACGAGCACGATCAGTTCGCCGTCTGCCACGCTGAGATTGACGCCTTTGACGGCCGGGACATTGCCGTAATTCTTCTTGAGGTCGACCAGGTTGATGGTGGCCATGGCTTATTTCTCCGTATCCACGAGGCCTTTGACGAACAGGCGCTGCATGAAGATGACGACAAGGACGGGGGGAAGCATGGCCAGGATCACCGAGGCCATGACGAGGTTCCACAGCGGTTCGGAATCGGCAGTGGCGGCCAGCCGCTTGATGCCCATGACCACGGTGTAATAGCGGCTGTCGGTGGTGACGAGCAGCGGCCAGAGATACTGGACCCAGCCATAGATGAAGAGGATGACGAAGAGTGCCGCGATATTGGTCCGGCTGAGCGGGACGAGGATATCGCGGAAGAACTTCATCGGTCCCGCGCCATCGACGCGCGCTGCTTCCATCAATTCGTCCGGCACGGTGAGGAAGAACTGGCGGAAGAGGAAAGTGGCGGTGGCCGAGGCGATAAGCGGCAGGGTCAGGCCCACATAGGAATTGAGCAGCCCCAGATTGGCGACCACGGCGAAGGTGGGGATGATGCGCACCTCGACCGGAAGCATCAGGGTGATGAAGATGATCCAGAAGGCCAGCAGGCGGAACGGGAACTTGAAGAACACGATCGCATAGGCCGAGAGCAGCGAAATGGCGATCTTGCCCACGGCGATGACGATGGCGATGATCGTCGAGTTCATCAGCATGATCGATACGGGCGGCGCCCCAGCGGTGGAAATGCCCTGTGTAAGCATGCGGCCGTAGTTTTCCAGCATGTGCGGGCCGGGCAGGAGGGGCACGAGACCGCGCATGAAGTCGCCGCTTCCATGGGTGGAGGCGATGAAGGCGAGATAGACCGGGAAGACGACGATGACGACGCCGGTCATCAGCACCAGGTGGGTGAGAAAGCTGAGCCAGGGGCGATTTTCGACCATTGTCCGGGCTCCTTAATACTGCACGCGCCGCTCGACATAGCGGAACTGAATGGCGGTGAGGACGATCACGATGAGCATCAGCACCACGGACTGGGCCGCGGATGAGCCGATGTTGAGGCCGAGGAAACCGTCGGCATAAACCTTGTAGACCAGGATATTGGTCGCCTGGTTCGGCCCGCCATTGGTGGTGGCGTCGATCAGGCCGAATGTGTCGAACATGGCGTAGTTGATGTTGACGATGAGCAGGAAGAAGGTGGTGGGCGAAAGCAGCGGGAAGACGATGGTCCAGAACCGCTTGAAGGGGCCCGCACCGTCGATGGCCGCGGCCTCGTTGAGTGCCTGCGGCACCGATTGCAGCCCGGCCACGAAGAACAGGAAATTGTAGGAAATCTGCTTCCAGCTCGCCGCGATGACCACGAGGATCATGGCCTGGGTGCCATCGATCCGATGGTTCCAGCTGATCCCCAGGCCGCGCAGCAGGTAGGGCGCGATGCCGATCGTGGGGTTGAACATGAACCACCACAGGATGCCCACGACCACCGGTGCCACGGCATAGGGCCAGACCAGGAGCGTCGTATAGGCGCGATTGGACCGGATGACGCGATTGACGGCCACGGCCAGGAGCAGCGACAGGCTCATCGAAAGCAGCGTCACGCAGATGGCAAAGATGGCGGTCTTGCTGAGGGAATTGAGATATCCCGGCTCGGCAAAGAGCCGCGCATAGTTCTCGAACCAGATGAAGGTGGTGCGGAAGCCGAAGGGGTCTTCACGCTCGAAGGAGGATTTGACCGCCTGGGCGGCCGGCCAGATGAAGAAGATCAGTGTCACCGCCAATTGCGGCGCCAGAAGCGCGTAGGGCAACAGCTTGTTTGGAAAGATTGTGCGCTTGGTTTGCACGGGCCGAGAACTCCCCCTGTGGTCGCGACGAATATGGCCGGGCGGTTACCGGGCCGCCCGGCCGGATCGTCCCGAGTTTCAAGGCTCGGGACGGTCCTGGGAGGTTCAGCTATTGGCCGCTTCGAAGTCGCGCAGGATCTGGTTGCCGCGCTCGACAGCAGCGTCCAGGGCCTCCTGGGCAGTCTTGCTGCCCGAGAGCAAAGCCTCGAACTCCTCGTCGACCACAGTGCGGGCCTGGGTCAGGTTGCCGAAGCGGATACCCTTGGAATTGGCCGTCGGCGTGCCGCGGGTGATCTGGTTGATGGCAATGTCCGAACCCGGATTGGCTTCGTAGTAGCCCTGTTCCTTGCCCAGCTCGTAGGCGGCATTGGTGATCGGCAGATAGCCGGTTGCCTGGTGCCACTCGGCCTGCACTTCCGGGCTCGAGAGATAAGTGAAGAACTGGGCGACGCCCTTGTAGACTTCCGGATCCTTGCCGTTGAGCGCCCAGAGGGTGGCGCCGCCGATGATCGAATTCTTGGGCTCGGTGGTCACGTCGTCGTAATAGGGCAGGGGCGCGAAGCCGACTTCGAACTCCTTGGCATTGTTGATCACGCCGGCGCGCGAGGCCGAGGAATTCATGTAGATGGCGCATTCCTGCGAGTAGAATTTCGGCGGAGCATCGCCGCCGCCCACCGGGCCGCCATATTCGAACAGGCCTTCGTCAGCCCATTTCTTGAGGTTTTCCCAGTGCTTGACCTGCACGGGGCCGTTGAAGGTGAATTCGGTCCCGAGACCGCCGAAGCCGTTTTCGAGCGTGCCATAGGGCTGGTCATGGATGGCAGAGAGGTTTTCGAGCTGCACCCAGCTCACCCAGCCGGTAGTGAACCCGCATGGCGCTGCGCCTGATTCCATGATCTGGCGGCTCATCGTCTCGAGCTCGGCCCAGGTCTTGGGTGGCGTTTCCGGGTCAAGGCCGGCTTTTTCGAACACGTCCTTGTTGTAGTACATGATCGGCGTGGACGAGTTGAACGGCATCGACAGGATGTTGCCTTCGGTATCGGAATAGTAGCCCGTCACCGGCGCGAGGAAAGCGCTCGGATCCCACGGCTCGCCATTGTCCGCCATCAACTTGTAGACCGGGTTCACGGCGCCTTCGGCGGCCATCATCGTGCCCGTACCGACTTCGAAGACCTGCACGATGGCCGGCTGCTCATTGGCGCGGAAGGCGGCAATGGCGGCCGTCAGCGTTTCCGGATAGGTGCCCTTGTAGCTCGGCACCACCACGAATTCGTCCTGGCTGTCGTTGAAACCCTGGGCGATGGCCTCGAGCCGCTGGCCCAGTTCGGCATCCATGGCGTGCCACCACGCGATCTCGGTCTGGGCCACGGCCGGGCTTGCCGACAGAACCGCAGCCAGCGCTACGGAAAGACACAAGGTGTTCTTGGTCATGCTCACTCCCTTTGTTTTTGCGCCGGGGCCTCCCCGCCCCGATCTGCCCGGACGGTAGCATCCGAGCACGGCATTGCAACAGAAAAATGTTCATATGAACATCATGGTGACATCTCTGGGTGGTTCGCTCTGGAGAAACGGCAAGCCAAAACAGATAATTAGTGCTAACCTTGATGTGGGTTTTCAACATTCACTCGCGCGGATTGCGTTCGATGCGCTCATGTGAGCATCATTGGCAGTCGCGGCATTGCACACGGTTGCAGCGCTCAGGTCGGGGAGGTCCATGTATTTCATCATCGTCCAGTTGATTGCCGCGATTGTGCTGCTCCTGTGGGCGGTGCGCATGGTGCGGACGGCGGTGGAACGCGCCTATGCTGCCGAGCTCAAGCGCACCCTCGGGCGCGCCGAAAAAAGCCGGCTGGGCGCCGCGGCCATCGGGACGATTCTGGCCATCGCCCTGCAAAGCTCGACGGCCGTTGCGGCCCTCGCATCGAGTTTTGCGGGTGGCGGCCTGATGCAGATCTCGACCGGGCTGGCGCTGATGCTGGGCGCCTATCTCGGATCGGCCATCGTGGCCAGCATCCTCTCCTTCGACCTGTCGCTGCTGACGGCGCCGCTCATCATCCTGGGTGGCTTGCTGTTCCTGCGCGGCAATGAGCGGCGCACCAAGCAGGTGGGACGCCTGATCATGGGCATCGCGTTTGTCCTCCTGTCGCTGGAAATGGTCTCGGAGGCCACCGCGCCCTGGCGCGACGGCGACCTGCTCGGCGCCGTCATCGCCTATCTGAGTGGTGATCCGTGGACCAGCTTTGCCGTGGCCGCGCTCATCACCTGGGCCTCCTACTCGTCGGTGGCGAGCGTCCTCGTCATCATCACCTTCGGCACGGCCGGCCTCATTCCCTTCGAAGTCGCAGCCGCCTTCCTGCTTGGCGCCAATCTCGGCGGCACGCTGATCGCCTTCGGCATGACGCGCGGCGCGGACGTGCGGGCCCGGCGGATTGCCGCGGGCGTGCTGGCTTTGCGCGGCGGGGCGGCACTGCTCTGCCTTGTGCTCATGGTCGTTTTCCAAGTCCATCAGGCGCCTTTGCCGGGCACGGTCGGGCAACAGGCCAGCGTGCTGCATATCCTGTTCAACCTGGGCGTCCTGCTTGTCGGTCTGCCGCTGGTTCGCCCGGTGGAGGCCCTCATGACCTGGCTGGTCAGGGATGCGCCGCCCCTGGGACCATCGGACATTTCGAGGCTCCGCCAGTCGGCGCTGGTGGCCGACCCGCATGGCAATATCGATGCCTCGCTGGCCAGCGCCACGCGCGAATTGCTGCGCATGAGCGAAATGGTCGAGGTCATGATCCAGCCGGTCATGGATATTGTGCGCAGCGGCGACAAGGCAGCAATCCGGCGCGTCAAGGAACTGGAGCCCGAGGTCGATAGCGCCAACCGGGCGATCAAGCTGTTCCTCACCCGCCTCGACTGGGACAGCATGGATGCCGCCCAGGCCCGCCGCGCCTCGGACCTCAGCACCTTCGCCATCGGGCTCGAACAGGCCGGTGACATCGTGGCCCGCCAATTGCTGCGCGTGGCCGACCAGAAGTCCGAGCGCCGGCTGGCTTTTTCCCAGCAGGGCTGGGAGGAACTGACGACCCTGCATGCCCGCGTCCTTGCCAATATGCAGCTCGCGCTCAATGTCCTCGTCTCGGAGGACGCCGAATCGGCGCGCCAGCTTGTCGCCGAAAAGGACGAGGTTGGCCTCATGGAGCGCCGCAGCATGGAAAGGCATTTCGCGCGGCTGCGCTCAGGCGATCCGAACAGCTTCGAAACCAGCGAACTGCACCTCGAAACCATGCATGCCCTGCGGCGCATCAACTCCCTGCTGACCGGCATCGCCTATTCGATCCTGAGCGAACAGGGCGAGCTCCTGCCCACCAAGCTGGTGGCCGACAAGGCCTAGTTTCCACAGGATCTGTTGGGTTTCCCCGGCCTAAACCATTGGCTCCTAACGACAACGCAAAAATGCGAAGTCGCCGCTTGACTCCGTCATGCAATCGATTTCATGATTTGTGGGATCGGTCCCACAAGAGATCGACGGGAGGATGAAGCGGGATGGCCACCATCACCGACGTGTCAAAACGCGCGGGCGTCTCACGCTCCACCGTTTCGCGGGTGGTGGCCGGCAATGGCTATGTCTCGGAAAGCAAGCGCAAGGCCATCGAGGCCGCAATAGCCGAACTGGGCTACCGGCCCAACACACTCGCACAGGCCCTGCGGTCCAATCGCTCAAACCTGATCGGCGCCGTCATGGTCGACGTGGGCACGCCCTATTTCGCCAACATGATCTATGGCGTGCAGCGCGTCACCCGGCCGGCCGGCAAGTCGCTGATCGTGTCCTCCGGCTACGCGGACCAGGACGAGGAAGCGCGCGCCATCATCGAACTGGTTGACCGCTCCTGCGACGGCATCGTGGTCTATCTCGAACGGCCGGTTCGTGACGATGTCTTGGAGATCGTCCGCAATGCCCGCATTCCGGTCGTCTCGATCGGGCACAATCCTTTCCCCGGCTCGCGGGGCAGCGTCACCCTCAACAATTTCGAAGGTGCGCGCGCCGCGATGAACCACCTGCTCGAACAGGGGCATCGCAGGATTGTCCACCTCTCCGGCCAGGTTGATTTCGGCGACACGGTTGCCCGCGTCGGCGGCATGCGCGCCGCATTGGCCGAGCACGGGATGTCCCTGGACGACATTCATGTCGTGCCCGGCATCTTCCATCAGGATTTCGGCTATTCGGCCACGCGCGACCTGGTCGCCTCGGGGCGGGATTTCACCGCGATCTTCGCGGGCGACGACGACATGGCCGCCGGCGTGCTGCTGGCTCTGCGGGATGCGGGGCTGCGGGTGCCCGAGGACGTGTCGGTCATTGGTTTCGACGATGCCTTTCATGCCAAGCACATGTGGCCGCCCCTGACCACCGTGCGGCAACCCGTCGATACGCTGGGCGAGGCGGCTGCCGCGCTCCTGCTCAAATTGCTCGGAGAACCCGGAACGGGTCCCCTGCAGTCAACCATAGAAACCAGCCTCGTGGTGCGGTCCAGCACGGCCGCGCCCCGACAGCACAGGGAGGTTGCCTGACAATCGTGCCGGACGGCGCCGCGGAGGTGCCGGACCAGACTGAAAAGCCGATTCCATGGGACATGTGGGATCGATCTCATAATTGCCAATCCACGAGGAGGAGAAACAAGTGGAGGGACGTACTGTGAAATCTTTGAGGACCATGGCGCTGTTGGGCGTCGGCTTGATCGCGATGGCGGCTGCGGCCCCGGTCGCGGCTCAGGACGATGAAGTCATCCTGCGCCTTTTGCCCTATCACACCGACGCCATGGTGGAGAATTACAACCCCAACAATCCCACCGGTCCGCAGCAGCGCATGCGCGACTTCGCCTACGAGCCCCTCTGGATCGACAATATCTGGCATCCGGGCGAGAACGAGGAAGCGCTCGCTGTCGGCTGGGAGATTGGCGAGGACCTCAAGTCCATCACCTACAAGCTGCGCGAAGGCGTCAAGTGGAGCGACGGCGAGGATTTCAACGCCGATGACGTGGTGTTCAGCTACGAGTATGCCAAGGCGCATCCCGACTACCCGATGGGCATCGACGTCTACAATGGCGAGACGGGCAACGTGACCGGCGCCGAGAAGATCGACGACTACACCGTCAAGTTCACCCTCAACGAACCCGATGCCCTGGCGCGCTATGGCCTCAATGGCCTTTATCCGCTGCCCGAGCACATCTGGAAAGATGTCGAAGACCCCAAGAATTACCCGGCGCTGGACGTCGTGGCGACCGGTCCCTGGACCGAGCCGCGTAACTTCACCCGCAATGGCTACGATCTCTGCCGCAACGAGTTGAGCCGCTACAACGCCGACAACGCCATCGATTGCCTGCGCTTCCCGCAGATGAACGGCAACGAGCAGACCGTGGCGGCCCTCTCGGCCGGCGATCTCGACTGGCTCGGCGACGGTCTCACCGACCCGGACGTGACCTTCCTGCCGCAGTCCGAATTCAACAACTACTGGCTGCCGGCCGGTTCGGACGTCAACCTGCAGCTCAACACCACCAAGGCGCCGTTCAACAATCTCGAATTCCGCAAGGCCATGTCGGTCGCCATCGACCGCGACACCCTGCTCGAGATTTCAACCTTCGGTCTCACCACGGCGACCAAGTACCCCATCGGCACCGGTGAAATGTACAACACCTGGTACGATGCCGAGGCGCTCGAGCCCTACACCTGGCTGATGCAGTACGACCCGGACAAGGCCATCGAAATCCTCGATGCCGCCGGTTTCGTCGACGCCGATGGCGACGGCTGGCGCGACAATCCCGACGGGACCCCGATTGCCTTTGGCATTTCCATGCCCTCGGGCTGGACCGACTGGGTCAATACCGGGCAGACCGTTTCGGAGAACCTCCAGGACATCGGCATCAATGCCAGCCTCAAGACCATGGACCAAGGCGCCTGGTTCGATGCGGTGCCGAGCGGTGACTTCGATGTCTATGTCATGTGGACCAATGGCGGCCCGACCCCCTACAACCAGTATTCGCCCATGTTCAATCCGCGCCTGATGGTGGAAGGACAGATCGACTTCCAGGCCATGCACCAGATGCAGATCCCGGAAATCGAGGCCGCCCTGGACGTGTTCAAGGGTTCTGCCGACGAGGCCGTGCAGCGGGCGGCTCTGACCGACATCCACAAGGCGGTCGCCGAGAACCTGCCCACCATTTCGCTGTTCGCCAACCCGATCTGGTACGAATACTCCACCCGGCGCTTTACCGGCTGGGTGACCGAAGAAGACCAGAAGTTCCGTCCCCAGGTGCATGACGGCACGCGCGAGCGCGTCTGGCACGCCCTGGCCCTGAAGCCGATCGAATAAGCGGCTTCTGCTTCTGGCAGGCATCCGGCTGGTTCTTTCAGGCCCGCCGGATGTCTCCGCCAGAGCGCCGCGGCGGGGCTCGCCTCCCGATCCCCGCCCGGCACCTCGATATCGCAATCCTGCGGGATCGCGAGCTGCTCGGGCATTGAGAGGAACGGACGGAATGGTTTTCCTTTTGAGGCGTCTCGCCTTCTATCTCGCGGCCTTTTTCATGGCCGTGACGCTGAATTTCTTCATTCCCCGGATGATGCCGGGCGACCCGTCGGCGCGCATTATCGCCTCGTTCCAGGGGCGCCTGAATGAGGCGCAGGTGCAGGCCATCCGCGAGGCCTATGGCGCGACCGGTTCGCTCTGGGAGCAATACCTCACCTATTTCGGCAATGTGCTGCGGCTCGATTTCGGCATTTCGACCGTGCAGTTCCCCGAGCCGACCGCCTCGCTGCTCTTTTATGGCGCCACCTGGACCTTGGTCCTGGTCGGGCTCGCCATCTTCTTTGCCTTCATCATCGGCTCGCTGATGGGTATTCACGCCGCCTGGCACCGCGGGGGCTTCTTCGACAGCTTCTTCACGCCCATCAATGTCATGCTCAACGCCTTCACCCCCGCCATCGTGGCGCTGGTGCTGTTCTACGCGTTCTCGCTGCAATTGAAGTGGTTCCCGCTGGGGCGGGCGCATGACCCCAACCTCATGCCCGGCTGGGACCTGCAATTCATCGGCAGCGTGCTCTATCACGCCACGCTCCCCGTGCTCTCGATCTTCATCGTCAGCTTCGGCGGCTGGCACCTGGGCATGCGCAACGTGATGATCAACCTGCTCAACGAGGACTTCGTCATCCTCGCCCGCGCCAAGGGCCTTTCCGATCGCCGCGTGCGCTACCGCTATGTCGCCCGCAACGCCATCCTGCCGCAGATCACGGCCCTCGCGCTCTCCGTTGGCTTCCTCATCGGCGGGGCGCTGGTGACCGAGCAGGTCTTCAACTATCCGGGCCTGGGCAAATTCACCTTCACCGCCATCCAGAGCCGCGACTATTCCTTCATCCAGGGCCAGTTGC
>CBFGPB010000084.1:0-9647 GCA_965650545.1 uncultured Devosia sp.
GGGAGTTTTGGCGGCGCCAAGCGCCGCCGTGGGTCAGTGCTCAATACCCGCCCAGAGCTTGCGCTTGGTGGCGTACATGAGGCCGGCGAAAAGCACCAGGAACAGCAGGACCACGAAGCCGGTCTGCTTGCGGCTGACGAGGTGCGGCTCGGCCATCCACATCATGAAGGCGGCCACGTCGGTGGAATACTGCTCGAGGGTCTGCGGAACCTCGACACCATCCTCGCCCGCCACATAGGCAACCGAACCATCCGCCAGCGGCGGGGCCATGCCGATGGCGTGGCCGGGGAAGTAGTCGTTGTAATACTTGCCTTCGGCCAGCTCGAAGCCTTCCGGGGCCGTCTCCGGCACTTCCTCGTGGTAGCCATTGAGCAGCGCGTGGATATAATCCGCGCCGCCTTCCTGGTAGCCGGTGAAGTAATTGAACACCCAGTTCGGGAACGGGTCGGTCACGCCACGGGCTTTGGCCAGTACCGAGAAGTCCGGCGGCAGCGAGCCGCCATTGGCATCGCGGGCTTCCTGGTCGCTGGCGAAGGGCGAGGGCCAGCGGTCGGCCGGAATGCCCGGACGCACGCCACCTTCGGCCGTGGGGTCGGCGATCTCGTATTCGGCCGCCAGCGCCTTGACTTGCTCTTCCGAAAAGCCCGGGCCGCCCTCTTCAGCAAGATTGCGGAACGAGATCAGCCGGGCGCCGTGGCAGCTCGAGCAGACTTCGCGGAACACCTGGAAGCCGCGCTGCAGCTGGTGCTCGTCATAGGTACCGAAAATGCCCGCAAAGCTCCAGTTCTGGCGCTCGATATGGGCGCCAGCTTCAGCGGCCTGCGCCTGCATGCCGGATAGGCCCACGAAGGCGGCGACAGCGGCGATGATGAACTTGGTCTTGAACATGTCTATCGCCCCGATCACGCGTGTGCCTTGCCGAGAACGCTCTCGGAAATGCTGGTCGGCAGTGGCTTGGTCACTTCGATGCGCGACAGAACGGGCAGTATGACCAGGAAGTAGAGGAAGTAGTAGGCCGTGCAGACCTTGGCCAGCACCGTGTAGATGCCTTCGGCCGGCTGGGCACCCAGATAGGTGAGGCCGACGAAGTTGATGGCAAACAGGGCGTAGAACCACTTGAACATCGGACGGAAGGTGCCCGAGCGCACCTTGCCGGTATCGAGCCACGGCACGATCAGCAGCATGACCAGCGCGCCGCCCATGGCGATCACGCCGCCCAGCTTGCTGTCAATGAACAGCACGTTGAAGTCGATGGCGCGCAGGATCGTGTAGAACGGCAGCAGGTACCATTCGGGCACGATATGGGCCGGCGTCACCTGGCTGTTGGCCATGATGTAGTTGTCGGGGTGGCCCAGGATATCGGGGGCGAAGAACACGAACCAGGCGAAGGGGATCATGAAGACCACCATCGCGAACAGATCCTTCATCGTATAGTACGGATGGAAGGGCACGGTATCGCGGCTTTCCTTCACCTCGACGCCGATCGGATTGTTGTTGCCCGGAACGTGCAGCGCCCAGATATGCAGCGCCACGATGGCGGCAATCACGAAGGGCAGCAGGTAGTGCAGCGAGAAGAAGCGGTTGAGCGTCGGGTTGCCGACGGCAAAGCCGCCCAGCACCAGCTGCTTTATGTTCTCGCCGACCACCGGAATGGCCGAGAAGATATTCGAGATAACCGTGGCACCCCAGAAGGACATCTGGCCCCAGGGCAGGATGTAGCCCATGAAGGCGGTGGCGACGGTGAGGATGAAGATCAGCACACCCAGGATCCAGATGATCTCGCGCGGCGCCTTGTAGGAGCCGTAGAACAGACCGCGGAACATGTGGATGTAGAGGGCCACGAAGAACATCGAGGCGCCCACCGCGTGGACGGCCTGGATGACGCGGCCGCCATTCACGTCACGGCGGATGTGTTCCACCGAGTCGAAGGCCATGGCCACGTTCGGCGTATAGTGCATGGCAAGGATAATGCCGGTGACGATCTGCACACCGAGGCACATCACCAGGATGGCGCCGAAGGTCCACCAGTAGTTGAGGTTCTTCGGTGTGGGAAAATCCATCAGGTGCTCTTTGGAGAACCGGATGATCGGCAGACGGTCGTCGAGCCACTTCTCGACGGCGTTTCCGGGCGTGTAAGTCGAATGTTCGGACATCGGAAAAGCCCCCACTAACCGATCTGGATCAGCGTATCGCTGACGAATTCATAAGGTGGCACGACAAGGTTCTTGGGCGCGGGACCGCGGCGGATGCGGCCGGCCGAGTCATAGTGCGATCCGTGGCACGGGCAGAACCAGCCATCGAAGTCGCCCGCTTCACCGACCGGGATGCAGCCCAGATGGGTGCAGTTGGCGATCATCACCAGCCACTGTTCGTGGCCTTCCTTGGTGCGCTGCTCGTCCGTTTCCGGATCCTTGAGGTCGCTGAGCGGAACTGCCTTGGCTTCCTCGATTTCGGCCGCAGTGCGGTGACGCACGAAGACCGGCAGGCCGCGCCAGGTGATGGTCACCGACTGGCCTTCGGGAATGGCGCTGACGTCGAATTCGATGCTGGCCAGGGCCAGGGTCGAAGCGTCGGGGTTGAGCTGATTGATCAGCGGCCAGACCACTGCGGCAGCGCCGACCGCGCCGACAGCGCCGGAGGCGACATAGAGAAAGTCGCGCCGGTTGGTGGATGAATGTTCTGCTTGCGTGGCCAAGGTCCGTATCCCCGTACGATGCACAATTGACGGAGCCGGCCCCGGCATGATCGCCCGCGTAAACGGAATCGACCGCCGTCCGCCCTCAAGCGGCCCGTCAGGTCAGGTCTTTTTGCACTGTCATAGGAACTTGTCCAGTGCGCGCGCCGTGACAGCGCACAACTGCGACACTATACCCGAGGCAGCCCCGAAATCCGGTCGCCATGGCGACCGCAGAGGACGCCCGATGACCGTTTCTCTCGCGCTCTACCAGCCCGATATCGCCGCCAATACCGGCACGCTGCTCCGCCTGGGCGCGTGCCTTGGCGTCACCGTCCATGTCATCCACCCGGCCGGATTTGCGCTCACCGACAAGAACCTCGCCCGCGCCGGCATGGACTATCTCGACAAGGCAGCGCTGGTCGAGCATGCAAGCTTTGCCGCCTTCGAGGACTGGCGCCGGGCTGAGGGACGGCGATTGGTACTGCTGACCACCAAGGCCAGCGAGTCGGCCTACGCGGCCAGCTTCCGGGCGGACGACATCCTGCTGCTCGGCCGCGAAAGTGCGGGCGTACCGGATACCGTTGCGGAGATCTGCGACCTCAGGCTGCGTATCCCCATGCGTTCAGGTCTGCGCTCGATCAATGTGGCGCTGGCCGGCAGCATGGTCCTGGGCGAGGCCCTGCGGCAGACACAGCACTTTACAGAACTGGCCTGAAGGTCCATTCCCCCACCATGACCCTTCCTGCCGATATCGACACCAAGAAATCCCTGGCCAGCGCCTGGTTCCGCACCCTGCGCGACCGCATCTGTGCCGAATTCGAAGCCATCGAGCGCGAGGTCAGCGGCCCCCATGCCGACATGGCGCCGGGCGTCTTTGAGCGCAGCCCCTGGGATCGCGCGGCCGGCGGCGGCGGCGAAATGTCGATGCTGCATGGCCGCGTCTTCGAAAAGGCCGGTGTCCACATCTCGACCGTACACGGCCACTTCACGGAAGAATTCGCCCGCCAGATGCCGGGCACGGAAGCCGGCACCGCTTTCTGGAGCGCGGGCATTTCGCTCATCGTCCATCCCTGGAACCCGCATGTGCCGGCCGTGCACATGAACACCCGCATGATCGTCACCGGCCGGCAGTGGTGGGGCGGTGGCGCCGACCTGACCCCGGTGCTCGACGCGCGCCGCACCCAGACCGACCCCGACACGGTGGACTTCCACGCCGCCATGAGGGCCGCCTGCGAGAACCGCCCGGGCGTCGACTACGACCGATTCAAGGCCTGGTGCGACGAATATTTCTTCCTGCCCCATCGCAATGAGCCGCGCGGCATTGGCGGCATCTTCTACGACCACTTCAATTCCGGCGACTGGGACGCCGACTTCGCCTTCACCCAGGCCGTAGGCGAAGCCTTTTTCGGCATCTATCCCAAGCTGGTACGTCGCAATTTCGAGAAGACCTGGACCGAGGCCGAGCGCGACGAACAGCTCGTCCGCCGCGGCCGCTATGTCGAGTTCAACCTGCTCTATGACAGGGGCACGACATTCGGGCTCAAGACCGGCGGCAACGTCAATTCCATCCTGTCCTCCCTGCCCCCGGCAGTGAAGTGGCCCTGAGGTAGCGGCAAACCGGAGGCCGCCCTCGGGCCTGACCCGAGGGCCAATCAATAAGGGCTGCGATGTGGCGACTGGTCCTCGGGTCGAGCCCGAGGACGGCGCAGTGCGTGGAAACGCCTATGGAACCCGCCTGTCACATCCGGCTAACATCGCACCCATGTCCCTCACCGACCTTGAGATTACCGGCTACCGCTCGATCCGATCCATACGCTTCCCCTTGAAGCGCCTGACAGTGCTCGTCGGCGGCAATGGCGTGGGCAAGACCAATCTCTATCGTGGCCTTGAGCTGGTGCATGCCGCCGCCAGCGGGGACCTTGTCCTCAACCTGGCGCGGGAAGGTGGCCTCGCCTCGGCCATGTGGGCCGGGCCGCGCAGCGTCAACGACAGACCCAGACTTATCTTCGAAGTCGGGCTCGACACGATCTTGCCGGGAGACGACGAAGCTGCCTTTGTGCCGCGCTATTCGGTTGAGATCGGCTTCGGTGACCGTTACGAGGCCGTGTTCGAGCAGGAGCCGCAGATCAAGGCCGAGAGCCTGGTTCTGTCCGGACGGCGGAGCGTAACCCTGCTCGAGCGCAAGGGACCCTCGGCCTGGTATCGCGATGAGACCGGCCGACTGCGCCAGCTCGACCATCCGCTCCTTGCCAGCGAAACCGCCCTCTCCGCCCTGCGCGGCACCCTGCCCGAACTCGATGCCGTCCGATACATGCTGGCCGAATGGCGCTTCTACCATGGCTTCCGCACCGATGCCGGCTCGCCGCTGCGGCGACCGTCGCTGGCGGTAACGTCCCCCACGCTCGATGCGGACGGAGGCAATCTCGGGGCCGTGCTGGCCACGCTCAAGCACATTCGCGGCGACACCGTCGATCTCGACGCGGCGATCGACCAGGCCTTTCCTGGCGCCCGGCTCGACATCCCACCGCCTGAACGCGACGCCAGTTTCTCGATGATCTTCCCCGAAGTGCCGCATCGGCCTTTCGGGCCCGCCGAACTCTCCGATGGCACGCTGCAATTCCTCGCCCTGCTCGGGGCGCTGCTCGCCTACCGCCTGCCACCCTTCATCGCCCTCAACGAGCCGGAAACCTCTCTACACCCCGACCTACTGCCGGCCTTGGCCCGGGCCATTGCCAGGGCCGCCGAGCGGACCCAGGTCTGGGTGGTCACCCATTCGGTCCCCTTGGCGGAGGCCATTGCCGAGGAGACCGGCATCGTTCCCCGCACAGTGATCCGCCGCGATGGCGCCACCTGGATCGAGGGTCTGTCCGATATCGGAATTTTCCCGGACGAATAGTGGAACCCAATGCCGATCGACGCGTTTCATCAGACTGTCCATTGCGAGAGATGAGGAGGTTCAGCAATGAAACGCTTTGATTCCGGGACGCTCATTCCAGGGTCCACCTGGCGCGCCGAGGCCGAGACCGTGGCTGAGGTCGTGCGCCGCGCGGTGGAGAACATGCGCACCCTCAATGGGGAAACCGAAGTCCGTCCCGAAATGGTCGAGCGGATCAAGGAGCGTATTGTCGATGTTGACGATATGGGTCGACCGACAAAGCATTAGCTCATCCTCAAGCCCCGGTTCGCCGGGGCTTTTCGTTGGCATCAGTGGAAGATCCGCTCCAGTAGCGCATCCTTGTCGAGGCTGAAGCCGCTCTCCACCCAGGCCCGTTCCATGATGGCAATGGCCGCCCCCATGTCGGGGCCAGGCTTCATGCCGCGCGCGGTGAGGTCCGAGCCGCCCACCGGCAGGGGGGCAACCGGCAGGCGCCCGAGGTCGCGCGCCATTTCGGCCAGGCGCTCGCGCGGCCAGCCCTCCTCCGCTGCCGCCACGGCCAGCCCTTCCACCGCATCCTCACCGAAGCGGTAGGCGGCCCAGCCGACGTCGCCGCGCCGGAGCATGGCGGCAGCCTCGGCAATCTGCGCCGCATGGGCAACCACGGCTTTGCTGAGGCGCCAGTCGACCTGCCTTGTCTCCAGGTGTTCCCGTCCGAGCAGGGCCAGGCGCGCTGTCGCCGAATGCCCGCCCAGCGCCTCGTAACGCGCCAACGTCTGCGCCGCGCCCGGCTCGACTCGGACCAGGCCGAACCGGTCCATGACACCAATGGTCTTGGCAATGCGCGGCAGAGCCAGCATCCGCATCATCTCGGCGCCGACCCGCTCGCGCGAAATGTGGTCCAGGTCCTCTGCCGCGTCCCGGCAGGCCGCCAGCCCCTCGGCATCGAACTCCTCCCCGCCATGGCTCGCCGAAAACCGGAAGAAGCGATAGACGCGCAACCCGTCCTCGGCAATGCGCTGCGTGGCGTCGCCAATGAACCTCACCCGGCCATTGAGCAGATCGGTCACCCCACCCAGCGGGTCAAACAGCCGCCCATCGGCAAAGCAATAGAGGGCGTTGAGGGTGAAGTCCCGGCGCTCGGCATCGGCTACCCAGTTGGTGCCGAACTGCACCTGCGCACGACGGCCGTCTGTTGCCACATCCTGGCGCAGCGTCGTCACCTCGACTGCGGTGTCATCGAGCCGCAGGGTTACGGTGCCATGGTCGATGCCGGTGGGATAGGCGTCGATCCCGGCGGCCCGCGCCTTCTGCATCACCGCCACCGGCAGCAGTTCGGTGGCCATGTCGATATCGGCGTGCTCGCGCATCCGCCCGATCAGGCTGTCGCGCACCACGCCACCCACGACCCGGGTCCGCCCCGCCCCGCCCTCCAGCACCGAGAGAATGGTCTGAACCGCCGGCCGCTGCAGCCATTCGGCATTCTCGATCCGGTCGGGAATCACGCGGCCACCTCGCCCATCACCCGATCCCGGAACAGGCGCGTCAGGTTGGCGGTAATCCCCCAGATGACATGTCCATCGTGGTCGATCTGCCAGGTCGAATGCTCCTTGCCGCCGCGGCTGATGCGGAACCGTCCATAGGTTTCGTGGGCAAGTATCCGGCTCAGCGGCACTTCGAAGACCGAATGCACTTCCCCTGGATTGGGCACGAACGGGCCGCTCGGCGTCACCTCGGCCACCACCGGCGTAATGAGATAGTTGGTGCCGGTATAATAGGTAGGCATGTAGCCAAGGATCGTAGCGTCCTCCGGCTGCATCCCCACTTCTTCCTTGGCCTCGCGCAAGGCCGCAGCCGCCGCCCCGGCATCGGCGCCATCGATCTTGCCACCCGGAAAGGCCACCTGGCCGGAATGGGCCCGCAGGTCGGGCGAGCGCTCGGTATAGAGCACGGTATGTCCCTCGGGACGCCGCACCAGCGCGATCAGCACCGCCGCCGGCACGGGTGGCCGCTCGAAGGGTTTGAGAGGCTGCCAGTCCGGCACCAGATCCACCGCCGACTCCAGCGAAGGAGGCTCGCCGAGCAGTCTGGGCGTCAGCATCTGTACGATTTCGAGGCTTGGGGCCAAGGGACGATCCGACAAAAACGAGAGGGGCGGCCTGAGTTTAATCAAGCCGCCCCCGGTCCGCATCTGTTTTCGACGTCACCGACCCGCGTCAAATGCCGCAATGCTGCCCTTGAGCGACTTGGCGAGGGTCTTGTCCTCGGCCATCAGCAGCACGCGATTGGGGTCGACCGGGCCGGGGAACTGGATATTGCCCGGCGTCGTGGTCTCCCAGCCAAGCGGGCAATAGTAGTCTTGGTCACCGACCAACAGCACGAACTCACCTTCGCCACGCTCCAGCGCCAGCTTCGACACTTCGCGCGCCAGGAGCTTGCCGGCACCCCGCTTGCGGAAATTGGGGTGGGTCGCCAGCGGTCCGAGCAGGTACCCCTTCCTGCCGCCCACGCTGATCGGCGTCATCCACACCGAACCGCAGGGTGTGCCATCCACCTCGGCGATGAGGCTGAGGCTGGGGTCGATGGGAAAGCGCTCGCGCACCCGGAAGGCCGTGCGGGCAAACCGGCCCGGACCGAAGGCAATGGCCTGCAGCTCTTCGACGAAGGCGTCGTCAGCCGCGGTGGCGGCGCGAACAGTCGGCTGGCCGGCAACAAGGGTGGAAGCGGCCTCGGCCGCAACGAGCGTGGTCATCGGTGTGCATCCAGGGAAAGGAATGTGCAGGACAAGACGCGGTCAGCCCTTGGGCCTACCGCTCGAAACGACCGCCTAGGGTCGTCGGTTCGTCTGCAAAACCTTCACCATCCTGGACGCCTCCACGTCTGAATGCGCATTAGCACCAGCTTGGGTGGCCGTAAATGGGAATATTGGGCTCATGCTTCCAATTTCCTTGTTCTGCGAGGGGGTCGGTTCACAAATGCACAACAGTATGTTGCCGCCTGTTCGCCTTCCGATCGCAACGATCAGCCCCTAGCTAGGGTTCAACACCAGACGCGGCGCCACCCAACAATGGACGCCCAAGCCGACAGCAAGATGACCGAAAGGGGCCCGATATGGGACGTTTGATAGACGGAAAGTGGTCGACCCAGTGGTATGATACCGCCAATACGGGCGGGAAATTCGTGCGCAGCCAGGCCGGCTTCCGCAACTGGGTGACGGCCGATGGATCACCCGGCCCCAGCGGCGAGGGTGGCTTTGCGGCCGAGGTGGATCGCTACCACCTCTATGTTTCCCTCGCCTGTCCCTGGGCACACCGGACGCTGATCTTCCGCAAGCTCAAGGAACTGGACAAGCTCATCTCGGTTTCGGTCGTCTCGCCCAAGATGCCCGACGAAACCGGCTGGAGCTTCAAGACCGAGGAAGGCTCGACCGGCGATGCCCTCTTCGGCAAGCAGACGCTCTGGCAGGTCTATACCGAGGCGGAGCCCGAATATACCGGCCGCGTGACCGTGCCGGTGCTCTGGGACAAGAAGACCGGCACCATCGTTTCCAACGAAAGTTCGGAAATCATCCGCATGTTCAATTCGGCCTTCAACGAATTGACCGGCAACACGGATGACTACTACCCGACCGACCTGCGCGAGACGATCGACGCCATCAATGCCCGCGTCTATGACGACATCAACAATGGCGTCTACAAGGCCGGCTTTGCCACCACGCAGGAAGCCTATGACGAGGCCGTCTCAAAGCTTTTCGAGGCGCTCGACTGGGTTGAAAATCTGCTGGGCGACAGCGCCTATCTGACCGGCGACACCGTGACCGAAGCCGACTGGCGGCTCTTCACCACCCTGGTGCGGTTCGACGCTGTCTATGTCGGCCACTTCAAGTGCAACCGGAAGCGGATCGCCGACTACCCCAACCTCTCGCACTATCTCAAGGCGCTCTACGAAGTGCCGGGTGTCAAGGAAACGGTCGATCTCGACCATATCCGCACGCACTATTACTGGAGCCACACCACCATCAACCCGCACCGGATCATCCCGATCGGGCCGGAGCTGCCGTTCTTGGGGTGACACCGATCTTCACCTCCCCCTTGA
>CBFGPB010000085.1:0-9543 GCA_965650545.1 uncultured Devosia sp.
AAGGGCTTGGGATCGATGCTCTTGTCGGCGCGGTGCACTTCAAAATGGAGGTGCGGCCCGGTGGAGCGCCCGGTGGAGCCGACCCTGGCGATGGGCGTGCCGGTCTGCACGCTCTGGCCCTCACGGGCGATGAAGGCGCTCAGATGCGCATAGCGTGTCATGAGCCCGTTGCCATGGTCCACTTCGACCACATTGCCATAGCCGGACCGCTGGCCAACGAAGCTCACCACGCCATCGGCCGCGCTCAGCACCGAAGTGCCGGACGGGGCAGCGAAGTCGAGGCCGGAATGGAAGGCGCGATTTCCCGTAAAGGGGTCCCTGCGATTGCCATAGCCTGAACTCTGGCGAAAGTTTCCGGTGATCGGCATGTGAACCGGGGCCAGGCTGAGACTGTCGCGGGCCGCCTTGTAGGTGAGGAGCGCATCCATGACGGCATTGGCATCCTCGATCATGGGCGAACTGGCCGCAGTGCCGTCGCTCGCATCCAACAGGGGCCCACCCATGCCGTCAAGATGGGCTTCCGGCAAGTCGAGCGCGATGCCGAGCTTGCCCAGTTCCGTGACGATGCTTTCCGTGCGGGCGGTGGCTGCCACGGCAATGCCGGTCATGGCCTGCTGGGTTTCGTCCATCATCTGCGCCACGCTCGCCGCAGTCGCAGCCACGTCGGGATTGCCACCGGTCGTGGTCACCATGGACAGCTCAGTGGGCATAGGCATGGGCTCGGGAACAGGCGCTGCGGCAATGCCCAGCTGGTCGGCCTTGTTGACCAGCGCCCGCACAAGCTGATGCTGTTCGAGCAGCACTTCCTGCTGGGCCGAGAGCTCCTGCAGTTGCAGGTTCATGTCGCCGGCCTGTGCATAATTGCGCGAGTGAAGCCGGTCGATTTCGATTCGCATCTGCGCCAGGCGATCTTCGTAGGCCGACAGCACCAGTTCATTCTGCCCGCCCAACAACCGGGCAATGTCGGGCGCCATGAGGAAGGCCGTTGCCGTGAGGGCATTGCCAGTCATGAGGAAGGCGAACATGCCGTAGAAGAGGGCGGGGTGAATGCCGCGACCCTTGGGCCTTTGCCCTTCATGGTCGGATTTGGTTGACTGACGCACGCCACGACCCCCGAAACACGCGAACTATGGTTATCGGAGTGTGGACTTGTTTGGTTAAGAAGCCGAAAAGATCAGTCGCCGGCAAGCACTTCGTCCAGGGCAGCCAGCACCTTCGCAGCATGACCCTTGATGCGCGTGGCCCTGATGATCCTCGCGACGCGGCCTTGCGCATCGAGGATGAAGCTGGTGCGCACTAGCCCCATGAATTCCCGTCCGTAGAGCTTCTTCATCTGCCACAGGCCGAAGGCCTCGATGACAGTGCGTTCCGGATCGAAGGCCAGCGGCACCTTGAGCCCGTACTTGGCCCGGAATTTCGCATGGCTTTCCTGGCTGTCGGGGGAAATGCCGGCCAGAAAGGCATCGCGTGCGCTGAACTCGCCGGACAGCGCGGAGAATTCCTGGTTCTCGTCAACGCATCCACCCGAGTCGTCCTCGGGATAGAAGAAAAGCACCACGGGATTGCCGAGGAGTTCCGCTTTGGTGACGCTGGTGCCGTCATCGCGCTGGAGCAGGAAATCCGGGGCAGCGTCGCCGATCTTCAGGTGGGTCATGTCTGTTCCTGTTGCTCGGGCTTGAATAGAGGGTGTCAGCGTCACATTCCAGCCGATATCATCCGCCAATGCACCGCCTTGGGCGGATGATTCTGATTGGGGCGGGGGATGATACACCTGCCCGTCATCGGCGTGGCGGCAGTGGACGAAGCGACAATAACAGAATCGACGTCAGCACCGGTCCTGCAGCCCGCGCGTCCTTCGCGGAAGCGCCGCCTTGGTAGGATAGCCACCTGGATCATAGGCGTGCCTTGCCTCATCCTTCTGGTCCTCTACGTGATCATGCTGTTCACGCCTATCCGCGTACCCTTCACCGGTCAGGCGATCCGCTCATTCGTCCAGAACTTCGTCCCCGAGACGGCAGACCTGCAAATGGGCGACATGGCCCTGGCGCTGGAGAATGGTGTATGGCCGGTCATCCGCTTCTCGCCCGTTGATTTCACCGATAGCAAATCGGGCGCCCGCATCAGGATGGAGGCGCTCGAAGTGGGGTTCTCGCCCGCACGCGCGCTGTTTGGGCAGCCCGGCACGACGGTCACCATCGTCGCCCCGCATGTACAGATCATCCAGGATCTCTACGGGCCGCGCCCCGGTACCCTCGAAGTCATTGAAGATCCAGAAGGCGGCCCGCCTACCGTCCGAGTGCTAGAGGGGGCGGATGCCTATCCCTCCGTCGCCATATCCTCCGAGGGCATTTCCTTCGACGAGGGCATCGTGCCGCCCATGCGGTCGGATAATGACTGGCTGATCTACAATCTCGAAGCCAGCGAGCTGGCGATTGCCGATCTCGTTGAACAGACCGCGCAGGGGCGGTTTTCACGTCTTGTCGTGCGCGACGGGCACATAGACATGGCCGATCCGCTCTATGGGCTCTTCCGGCAGTTCGAGGACGTGTCTCTCGAGATCGGCACGGTGCGCGGCGAACCCCGGGTGGCGGGCGAATTCAGCGCCCGGATCGGCGCCCAGACGGTCTTTGGCACAATCGAGCGATCCATCGACGAGGACGGTACACGCCGCCTGCAGGCGGACGTCACCAATCTCGATTTTTCGGCCTTCATACCTTTCATCGATGATCGGACCAGTATCGCGGCCATGCCGGGCGCCGGGGCCCTCTCCATAGATGTCACCTTCACTCCTGACGAGGGCAAGGTGGTGGACGGCGCGTTCAAGATCGACCTCACCGGGCTCGACCTGCGCCTCGGCACCGACCATTTCCCCGTGGCCAGTTCCATTCTCGACGTCACCTGGGACCCCAAACTGGGTCAATTCAAGATGGAAGAGGGCGCGCTGCGCATCGGCCAGAGCAGCGCGCTGGTCTCCGGTGTGTTCGTGCTCGGACTCGACACGACTTATGGGCCGACCATCGGCATGTCGCTCTCGGCGCGCGACGTGGCCATCCATCCCGATGACATGGCGGCGCCCGAGGCACCCTTCGAGGAGGTCGAATTCGCGGGTTGGTCTACGCCACTTTACGGCGCCCTGGGGATCGACCGCCTGACGGCAAGGCGTGGCGAAGCGGTGGTCGAAACGGCCGGTCGCATCGACATGCTGCAATCGGGCATCGGGCTCGACATGACCATAGCCGGGCAGGGGGTTACGGCCGACGATTTCAAGCGCCTCTGGCCCTATATCATGGGCGGCGAAAGCCGGGACTGGTTCGTCGCCAATGTCACCGAGGGCAGGGTCAAGAGCGCGCGCATGCGGTTCAACTTCCCCGTCGGCAGTTTCGGCATCGGCGGCGAGGACAAGCCGATCCCCGACGATTCCATGCAGATCGAGATCGTCGGCGAGGGCGTGGCCATCAAGCCGACCGCGGAAATGTCGCCCATCATGATTGCCGGCGACACCCGTCTGCGAGTCGACGACGAGAACGTCTCGATTGCCGGTGGTGGTGGCACGCTCGATACCGAAGGCGGCACGATCAGCGTGTCGAGCCCCGCCTTGGTCATGGACAATTCCGTGCCGGGCGAAAGCATCGTCGAAATATCGGGCGACCTTAGCGCTCCGATTCCGGCCCTGCTGGCACTTGCCGAGCAGCAGCAGCCGGAGGCTCTCGCCAATGCCGAGCTCCCCATTGATCTCGACAGCATTACCGGCTCGGTCGACCTGGGCCTCGTGGCAACGATCGCCCTCGGCGATGAGGAAGCCGGTCGTGAAATGGACATCGACTACGTGGTCAATGGGACAGTGAGCGACTTCGCCAGCGCCGAGCCCATCCAGGGCCGCACCATCGGGGACGGCCAGCTCTCGTTCTCCGCCAATCAGGACGGGTACCAGCTCGGCGGCAAGGCCACGATCGACGGGATGGAAGCCGATATCTCCGTCGAGGGGGCACAGGGTGTCGATCCGGTCTTCCGGCTGCAATCGACCGTCGCCGTCGCCGACCTCGCGGAAATGGGCTTCGATGCGTCGGAGTTCCTCAGCGGCCAGGTGAAGTTTGTCGCCCAGCCCCTGGCCGAGGGGGCTCTCCACATGACCGTTGATCTCGAGGGCGCCGCGCTCAACATCCGCGATCTCGGGATCACCAAGGCCAGTGGCACGCCGGGCCTCCTCACGGCCACCGTGCGACCCGAGGGTGATGTTACCCATCTCGAGGACATCGCGCTGTCCTTCGGTACCGTGCGGCTCAATGGCCAGCTCGATTATCACGCGACGCGGGGGCTGGTGGCCGCCAATTTCAGCAATTTTGCCCTGAGCCAGGGCGACAGCGCCAATGTCAGCCTCACGCCCACCGATGGCGGCTTTGCCGTGCGCATCCGCGGCGCGCAGCTCGACTTGAAGCCGGTGCTCAGTCGCTTCTTCAGCCTTAACCAGGGCAGCGGCGGTGTGCAATCCACCCAGTTCGATCAGGCTCTTTCCCTCGATATCCAGCTCGACCGGGCCATCGGCTACTATGCCACCACCGCCTTCAATCTCGATCTCGACATGGCCCTGCGCGGCATGAACCTGACCCGGGTCAACCTCACCGCGCAGTTCGACGAGGGCAATGCGCTCTCGATCACCACCAATCCCGCTCCCAATGGGCGGACGATGTCCATGGCCTTCAACGATGCGGGCACGATCCTGCGCCTGCTCGGGATCTATTCCCAGCTCGCCGGCGGCACCGGCAGCCTCGTCATGACCACCGACCGGACCGTCGATGCCGAAGCGGGGCAACTGATCCTGCGCAACTTCGCCATTGTCGATGAGGAAAACGTCGTCGAAATCCTGGGCAACCATTCGGACTCTCGAGCCGCCATCGCCGCGTCCAACCGCCTCGACTTCCGCGCCGCGCAGCTCGATTTCGTCCGCCGCAGCGACCGGGTGGAGGTGCTCGATGGCGTGCTCGCCGGCGATACGGTGGGCGGCACCATCCGCGGCTTCATCTACACCGACCAGCGGCGCTATGACCTCAGTGGCACCTATGTACCGCTGTTCGGGCTCAACAACATCTTCCAGCAACTACCGCTTCTGGGCCCGTTGCTGGGTGGTCGCGAGGGCGAGGGCCTGGTTGGCGTCACGTTCGCTGTCCGCGGTCCGCTCGATCAGCCGCAATTCCTCGTCAATCCGCTTTCCATCCTGGCGCCGGGCTTCCTGCGCGAAATCTTCGAGTTCCGCTCCCGCGAGGCGCCGCCCGCCCCCGCGCAATAGAAAAGGGGCGCTGCTGGAGCGCCCCCTTTTTGTCTGCTGTGTCTTTTCCCTCAGACCGGCTTGATCAGCGCGTGCCGCTTCTTGCCCACCGAAAGCTTGATGACGCCTTCTTCGAGCAGGGCATTGTCGCCCAGCATGAGCTTTTCGTCGTCGATGACGGCGTCATTCACGCGCACGGCGCCCGAAGACACGTGCCGGCGCGCTTCGCCATTGGAGGCTGCAAGGCCGGCCTTGACCAGCGCCGTCAGCACGCCAATGCCGTTGGCGAGTTCAGCATGGGTGACCTCGGCGGTGGGCAGCGACAGGTCAAGCTTGCCCGTCTCGAAGGTTGCTCGCGCCGTCTCCGCCGCTTCTTCGGCGGCCTGCCGGCCGCGGATCATGGCGGTGACTTCGGTCGCGAGGCGCTTTTTGGCCTCGTTGATGTCCCCCGCAACGATGCGCGCGATCTCGTCGAGCGGCAGCGTCGTGTAGAGCTTGAGGAACCGCTCGACGTCCGCGTCTTCGGTATTGCGCCAGTACTGCCAGAAGTCATAGGCCGAGAGCAGGTCGGCGTTGAGCCAGATGGCGCCGTTCATCGACTTGCCCATCTTCTGGCCCGATGCCGTCGTCAGCAGCGGCGAGGTCAGCGCATAAAGCTGCGGCGTCCCCAGGCGATGTCCCAGGTCGATGCCGTTGACGATGTTGCCCCACTGGTCGGAGCCGCCCATTTGCAGCCGGACGCCATAGCGCTTGTTCAACTCCACGAAGTCGTAGGCCTGCAGGATCATGTAGTTGAACTCGAGGAACGACAGCGATTGCTCGCGGTCGAGCCGCTGCTTGACCGAGTCGAAGCTCAGCATGCGGTTGACCGAGAAATGCTGGCCCACGTCGCGCAGGAATTCGAGGTAGTTGAGCGGCAGCAGCCATTCGGCATTGTTGACCATCAGCGACTTGCCCTCGCTGAAGTCGAGGTAGTTGGCAAACACCTGCTTGATCCCGTCGATATTGGACTGGATCATTTCCGGCGTCATGAGCTTGCGCGCTTCGTCCTTGAAGGACGGATCGCCCACCATGCCCGTGCCGCCGCCCATCAGGGCAACTGCGCGGTGGCCGGTTTTTTCCAGCCAGTGCAGCATCATGATCTGGATCAGGCTCCCCACATGCAGCGAGGAGGCCGTGGGGTCGAAGCCGATATAGGCGGTGACGGTCTCGGTGGCGAAGAGATTGTCCAGCCCGGCATCGTCGGAGGTCTGGTGAATAAAGCCGCGCTCCGCCAGGGTGCGCATGAATTCGGATTTGAAGTCGAACTTGGTCATTTGGACATCACTGAGAAAAGTGAGACCTCATGGTGAGCCTGTCGAACCACGGGGTCGGTGCACACGGGACCCCGTCCTTCGACAGGCTCAGGATGAGGTCCCCTCCAATCAATCGCCAAATGCGCGCTGCTGTTTCAGCGCCCGCCGCCGTCCGCGATCTCCTGACGGCGACGGTCGAGATATTCGGCACAGCGCGTGGTCAGTTCGTCGATCTTGCCTTCGTAGAAGTGGTTGGCCCCTTCCACGATCTGCTGCTCGATGGTGATGCCCTTCTGCGTCTTGAGCTTGTCCACCAGCTTCTGGACCGACGAGGGCGGCGCCACGCGGTCCTTGTCGCCATGGATGATCAGGCCCGAGGACGGGCAGGGGGCGAGGAACGAGAAATCGTAGAGGTTTTCCGGCGGCGACACCGAAATGAAGCCTTCCACTTCCGGGCGGCGCATCAGCAACTGCATGCCGATCCAGGCGCCGAAGGAGAAGCCGGCGATCCAGCAGCCGCGCGATTCACGGTTGATGATCTGCAGCCAGTCCAGCGCCGCGGCAGCGTCGCTGAGTTCGCCGATGCCGTGGTCAAACACGCCCTGCGAGCGGCCGACGCCGCGCGAATTGAAGCGCAGCACCGAGAAGCCACGCTCGGCGAACATGTAGAAGAGATTGTAGACGATCTGGTTGTTCATCGTCCCGCCGAACTGCGGGTGCGGGTGCAGGACGATGGCGATGGGAGCGTTGGGCTCCTTGCCCGGCTGGTACCGGCCTTCCAGACGCCCTTCCGGGCCGTTGAAGATCACTTCTGGCATAAGTTTGTTCCGGCCTTTTCTGGCTCTGTCCGTTTGGTGTTTCGAGGGCCATCCGAAAGGGGCTCACGGCTTGACTAAGCGTGGCCCGCTCCCTAAAACATGGGTCCGAAATACCAGTTTAGAATTATTCGAAACTTGGTTTTTGGGCCGCCCCGCGGCCCTTTGGAGCGCCCCTTGTAATGAAGTTGGGCGTCAAAATTCAAGAAGTGTTTGAGTGCAGGGTCGTGAGAGCGTCCTGTGGCAGGCATGGCAACACTGTCGGACACGCATAGGTCCGAAAGGCGCAATGGCGAAAGAGACGGTCTATCTCGATCACAATGCAGCATCCCCGCTTCGTCCCGAAGCGCGGGCAGCGCTCATTGCTGCGCTCGATTTGACCGGTAATCCGTCCTCCGTCCACGGCCATGGCCGCGCCTTGCGTAACCTCATCGAGACGGGCCGCCAGCAGGTGGCGCGCCTTGCCGGGGCCGAGACCCGGCAGGTCGTCTTCACCGGCTCGGCGACCGAAGCCATCACCCAGGCCATTGTCGGCGGTGCCAAGGCGTTCTCGACAGGCGCCATTGCCCTGAGTGCGGGGGAGCACGCCGCAGTACAAAAAGCAGCGGAGGCAACGGGCCTGCCGGTCTGGACATTCGGTCTGGATGCCGAGGGACGCATTGATCTCGATCAATTGTCCGCGCTCATGGCCCGCGCCGACGCCGAAAACGTCACTTTGCTGGTCGCTGTGCACTGGATCAACAACGAAACCGGCGTGATCCAGCCCATCGAGCGGATCAACGCCATGGTTGGTCCGACCCGCCACACCCTGTTCGTCGATGCGGTGCAGGCCTTTGGCAAGTTGCCACTGGATTTTGCCGCTTCCGCACCCGACATGATGGCAGTGAGTGGTCACAAGATCGGCGCTCCCGCCGGCATCGGCGCGCTCCTCGTCAAGGCCCATGCCGATGTGGTTCGCCTCATTCCCGGCGGTGGTCAGGAACAGGGCCGGCGCGGGGGTACGGAATCGGCAGCCCTCATTGCCGCATTCGGCGCTGCCGCAGAGGCCACTGCCTACGATCGCGACGCAATGACGGCGCTGACCGCGCATGTGGAGGCCGGGCTCAAAGCTTTCGCACGCGATGTGGTGATCTTCGGACAGGGCGCGACCCGTATCGGTAATGTGACCAATTTCGCCGTGCCGGGACTGGGCAATGCCACTGCCATGATGGCGCTGGACCTCATGGGGCTGTCGGTTTCGTCGGGTTCGGCCTGCTCGTCGGGCAAGGTGGGCGCCAGCCATGTCCTGGCGGCCATGGGCGTGCCGAAAGACCTTGCCGGCTGCGCCTTGCGCGTGAGCTTCGGCTGGAATTCCACCCTGGCCGACGCGGATGCGTTCCTGGCCGGATTTGAAACACTGCTGTTACGCAACAAGCGCGACGGCAAGGCCGCCTAGCGGTCTATACCAGTATTCGTTCGCGGCGGCCTTGAACCGCCGAGGGACAAAAAGGAGAAGCCGTATGGCGGACTACGATATTCCGACCCTGAAGGAAGAAATCGATCGGGAAACCGTCGAGCAGGTTCTGGCCCTTGATGTCGACAAGTACAAGTACGGCTTTGAAACCAACATCGAATCCGACGTCATCCCGCCCGGCCTGACCGAGGACACGATCCGTTTCATCTCCGCCAAGAAGGACGAGCCGGAATGGATGCTGGAATGGCGTCTCGAGGCTTTCCGCCGCTGGCAGACCATGGATGAGCCCAATTGGGCGAAGGTCCACTATCCCAAGATCGACTTCCAGGCGATCAGCTATTACGCGGCGCCAAAGTCATTCAAGGGCCCCAAGAGCCTCGACGAAGTCGACCCCGAACTCCTCAAGACCTATGAGAAGCTCGGCATTCCGCTCAAGGAACAGGCCATTCTGGCTGGCGTCCAGGGCGCGGGCGAGCCGACCGGCACCCCATTTTCGGGCAATGTGGCCGTGGACGCCGTGTTCGACTCGGTTTCGGTGGTCACGACCTTCCGCGAAGAGCTGGCCAAGCAGGGCATCATCTTCTGCTCGATCTCGGATGCCATCCGCGAACATCCCGAACTGGTGCAGAAGTACCTCGGCTCGGTGGTTCCGGTCTCGGACAACTACTATGCCACGCTCAACTGCGCCGTCTTCACCGATGGGTCCTTCGTCTACAT
>CBFGPB010000086.1:0-9481 GCA_965650545.1 uncultured Devosia sp.
CCGGAGCACCCATGACGCACACCACCCACACGATTCCCCTGGCGCACCGCCCGCCGCTGGTCCTCGGCCGCCGCGCACTGGTCATGGGCATTCTCAACGTCACCCCCGACAGCTTTTCCGATGGCGGCACCCACGACGCCGTCGACGCCGCCCTCGCCCATGCCCGGCTGATGCTGGCCGAAGGCGCCGACATCATCGATATCGGCGGCGAGAGCACCCGCCCCGGCGCTGAACCGGTCGGCGTGCAGCAGGAGCTCGATCGCGTGATGCCGGTTATCGACGCCATCCGCGCCGCCGGCATCACCGCCCCCATTTCCATCGATACGATGAAGCCGATCGTCGCCCATCAGGCACTCGAAGCGGGCGCCGACATCATCAATGACGTCAATGGCCTGCAAGGCCCGCCGCAAATGGCCGAGATCGCTGCCATCATGGGTGCGCCGGTCATCGCCATGCATTGGGATCGCGGCTGGACCGCCGAGACCGACCCCATGCCTGCCATGGCAGCCTATTTCCGGACCACGTTCGACATCGCTGCGAAAGCCGGCCTCGACCCGGCCTGCCTCATCCTCGATCCCGGATTCGGCTTCACGAAAACCCTGAATCAGAATTACAGCATCCTCCGGCAACTGCCTGAATTGACTCGGGCTTTCCCCGAAAACGCCCTACTCGTCGGCACCTCGCGCAAATCCATGATCGGCAAGCTGCTCGGCAACGAACCCGCCGAGCGCCTCCCCGGCACCATTGCCACCACCGTCCAGGGCTATGAGCGTGGCGGCCACATCTTCCGCGTCCACGACGTCGCCCCCAACCGCGACGCCCTTCGCGTGGCGGAAGCGACGCTATATGGCTTCGAGCCGCCCCGTAGGGCAAATCTCTCCGGTGGAGAGATTTGAGGCGAGAAGGCCTTGAGAGCTATGCTCGAAAGGCGGGCGCAAACGAATGACTGTCACCCCGGCGAAGGCCGGGGCCCATCCTGAGATTTCACGATCGGCCCAGATGGCCAGCCTTGGAACCACCCATGACCCCACCCTTCACCGGCGACCGCATCATCCTCAATGACCTGGGCTTTTACGGCTATCACGGCTTGTTCGATGAGGAATCCAGGCTCGGCCAGCGCTTCTTCATCGACCTGCAATGCGGCGTCGATCTCTCTGCCCCCGGCGACACCGACGAAATCGGCCACACGGTTTCCTATGCCGACATCTACGACGTGGTGAAGACGACCTTCGAGGGCAGGCGCGCGAAGCTAATCGAGGCCCTGGCGCAAAATATCGTCACGGCCCTGTTCGATGCCTTTTCCGATATCGACTGGGTCATCATCCGCATCCGCAAGCCCGAGGCGCCCATCACCATGGTGCGCGGCGAGGCCGCCGTGGAACTGCATCGCGTGCGGCCCGCCTGATGGCCACCGCCTGGCTATCCCTCGGCGCCAATATCGGCGATCCGGCCGCGCAACTGGCCGACGCCATCCGCCGGCTCGACGCACACGAACACATCAATGTCATCGCGCAATCACGCGCCATCCGCACCAAGGCCTGGGGCAAGACCGACCAGCCCGATTTTGCCAATATGGCCGCCACGGTCGAAACCAGCCTCCTGCCCATCGACCTCCTCCATGCCTGCCTCGATATCGAGCGCGACATGGGCCGGGTGCGTCACGAGGTCTGGGGCCCTCGCCTCATCGACATCGACATCATCGCCTATGAACGGGTCGAGATGGACACGACCAAATTGATCCTGCCCCATCGCTTCGCGCATGAACGGGACTTCGTTCTCGAGCCCCTCCGCGAGATTTCCCCGGAAACGGCCGCCTGGATCGTTGGACGGCGTTCATAATTGGTTCATTCTGGCTGTCCAGGAGCCCTCAGCGCAGGGCCTCCACCACCGAAACGGCGACGTCGAACTCCACCCGTCGCTTGGCCCGGCGCTCCATCGCTTCCTCATCCTCGCCCCAAAGGCGGATCTGATGGTCCTCGTCCACATGCGCGGCCAGCCACGCCTCGTCGGCGCTAACCAATTGATGCAGAAGTGAAATTGCCAACAGCCCCGAGCCGGTGAGACCGGTGATCGACACCAGCGCGGTCAGGCTCAACAGCCCCTGCCCCTCAAGTGCTGCGTCCAGCTTCTGGAGCGTGCTAACCGGTTGAGCCTGATGGATAATTCCGATCGTCGGTTGGAAGGCCACATCGAATTTCCGCGCCAGCCTCACCAGCACGTCGTCCCACACACGATCCTGCTCGGCGACCAATTCCTGAGGAGAATCAGCACGATAGAGCAAAAGGTCATTGCCGGCGAACTTGCCGATCTCGGCCCGGAAAGCAGGCACCATCTCCTCGCCGCTCTCCACCGCCGAATTGATGAGGCGAGTCAAAGGCATAGTGGCCGGATCGATCACCTTGTCCTGCGCCGCCCACTCCGAGGCCATCGCCTGGGCGATGCCAAGTACCGGTAAAACAACAGGAATTTTCTTGCCCGGCGTCCGCAATGGCCGTCCATCCAGGGTCACGGCAAAGCCATCTTCCCCCCGCGCCACGTCGACCGTGGCATAGAACCGCTTGGGCAATTCGACCTGGTTCAGGTGCTGCGCCCGGCCATAGCCATCGTCCCGATGCTTGTGGGCCTCTTCCAACTGGTCACGCATTTCTGGTCTCTAGAACCTGATCAATCGCCCGGCCGAGCTCGGAATAGTCGTCGATCAGGACATCGGCGCCGGCCCCGCGAAGCTCCTCGGCATGGTGATAACCCCATGTAACGCCTATGGTTTTCGTGCCGGCTGATTTGCCCATTTCCATGTCAAAGGTGGTGTCGCCGATGATCACCGTCTGGTGCCTTTCGGCGCCAATCTCGCCCATCGCCCGCAGCATCATGCCCGGATGCGGCTTGGACGGATTGTGGTCAGGCGTCTGCAAAGTCGCAAAATGTTCAGCAATGCCATGCATTTGGGTGAGGCGATGAACTCCATGCAGACCCTTGCCTGTCGCAATGCCCAGCACGGTGCCGGATTGCATCCTCAGTGCGTCCAACGCCTCCCGCGCACCGGGAAAGAGGCCCTCTCGTCCCTCGGCCGAAACCAGGGAAGCCCGATAGTGCGCGCGATAGCGCTCCGCCAATTGCTCAGCTAAGTCAACATCTTGGCTCCCCAGGAGCTGAAGCATCGCATTGGGCAGGGACAGGCCGATGATGCGGCGCACCTGCCCGGGCGTGGGAACAGGGAGCGCCGCCTCGGCGAACGTCGTCGCCATGTGCTCGGCAATCAGGGCCTGCGTATCGATCAGCGTCCCGTCCATGTCGAACATGACCAGCCTCACGCCGCGTCCTCCGGATCATTGGTCTGCGCGTCATAGCGATCGGGATCGAACCCCAGGGCCTCGAAGCTCTGGCGCATATGCGGCGGCAAAGGCGCTGAAATGTCGATCTTTTTTCCGTTGCGCAGTGGCAGCACGATGCGGCGGGCGTGCAGGTGGAGCCCCTCGCCTAGCCCTGGTGCGGGCATCCAGTTCTCGATGTTGAAATAGCGCGGATCATCGATGATTGGTGTTCCGAGCTGCGCCATGTGCACGCGCAACTGATGCGTCCGACCCGTCACCGGCTTCAGCGTCACCCAGGCAAAGCGCCGGCTGGCCGTATCGGTGGTCGAATAGTAGCTCGACGAGTGCACGGCGCCGGGGGCACCATTGCGCACGACCACCATCTGCTCGCCGTCTGTCGTCTGTTGTTTGGCGAGAAAGCAGGAAATCTCACCCTGGCGCGGCGTCGGATTGCCCGCCACCACGGCCCAATAGATCTTGCGCGCGGAACGGGACCGGAAGACAGAGCCGAAATGCTTGGCGGCCGCCGCAGTCTTTGCCACCACCAGGCAGCCGGACGTGTCCCGATCCAGCCGGTGCACCAGCCGCGGCGCCTCGCCGGCCTTGTTCGGCAGGTTCTTCAGCAGTCCATCCATATGCCGCACGGTGCCGCTGCCCCCCTGTACGGCCAGGCCATGCGGCTTGTTGAACACATAGAGGTCATCGTCCTCGTAAAGGATCAGGTCCTTGAGAAAGCGCACTTCTTCCGGATTGACCTTGAACGGGCGCACCGTATCGGGATCATCCACGGGCGGAATGCGGATGACCTGCCCTTCCGAAACGCGGGTGCTGGTCTGCGCCTTGGCCTTGTCGACGCGCACTTCACCATTGCGAATGAGCTTCTGCAGGCGCGCGAAACCGACCTGCGGGAAATGCCGCGCAAACCAGCGATCGAGGCGCATGCCGTCGTCGTCTGCCGTGACTTCCCGATGCTGTACGCCGCTCATGCCATGCCGCCTCTTGTGATCAGGAGCCCGAGATATAACCCAATGACGCAAACCACAACCGACAAGCCCACATAGAGCGCCGCCTGCGCCAGTGCGCCGCGCTCAATGAGGTAGATGGTATCGAGCGAGAAGGACGAAAAGGTGGTGAAACCTCCCAGAACGCCCACCGCCACGAACAGCCGCGCCTCGTTCTGCCACGGGGGAAGGTGCCGCGCGAGGAGGCCGATGACCACGCCCATGGCCAGCGATCCGATGATGTTGATCACCAGCGTCGCGAGAGGAAAGGTCGCAAACCACAGTCGGCCGATCGCCACCGAGACGCCATAGCGCGCGACGGCCCCCAGGGCACCACCCGCGCCGACCAGCAGAACGGCATTCATTCGGTCTCTCCCCGCTTTGCGGCACGCAGCCGGGCGAAATAATCCATGCGCTTCCTGAGGTCGCGCTCGAATCCGCGCTCGACCGGGTGATAGAAATCCTGACGGCCGATCTTCTCTGGAAAGTATTCCTGGCCGGAGAAGGCTTCGGGCGTATCGTGGTCGTAGATGTAGCCGTCACCATAGCCCTGCCCCTTCATAAGCTTGGTCGGGGCATTGAGGATGACCATCGGCGGCATGGGCGAACCTGTTGATTTTGCGACAGAAACGGCGGCCTTGTAAGCGGTGTAGACGGCATTCGACTTGGGTGCCAGCGCGAGGTAGACGACGACCTGCGCCAGCGACAGTTCGCCCTCGGGCGAGCCCAGCATCTGGTAGGCGTCGCGCGCGGCAACGGCCAGCGTCAGCGCCTGCGGATCGGCGAGGCCAATGTCCTCGGAAGCCATACGAATCAAGCGTCTAGCCAGGAACAGCGGATCCTCGCCGGCATCCAGCATGCGGGCGAAGTAATAGAGCGCCGCATCCGGATCGGAGCCGCGAATGGTCTTGTGCAGGGCCGAAATCAGGTTGTAGTGCCCGTCCTGCGCCTTGTCGTAGATCGGCGCCCGGCGCTGCACAATTGTTAGCAGGCTGTTAGCATCAACTGTCTCCTCGGGAGAGGAAGACGCGAGAATCTCCTCGACCAGTCCCAAGAGCGCCCTGCCGTCGCCGTCAGCAAGACCCAGAAGCGTTTCTCGCGCCTCCTCGGTCAATGGCAAGGCTGAGCCGAGCAGCGTCTCCGCCCGTTCGAGGAGCTTGCCAAGGTCGTCCCTTCCCAAAGACTCGAACCGCAGGACCTGGCTGCGCGATAAAAGCGCGGCATTGAGCTCGAAGGACGGGTTTTCAGTGGTCGCTCCCACCAGAACCACCGTGCCGTCCTCCATGACCGGGAGGAAACTATCCTGCTGCGCGCGATTGAAGCGGTGGATTTCGTCCACGAAGAGCAATGTGCGGTGGCCCGACAGGCGCTCGAAGCGGGCTTTCTCGAAGACCTTCTTGAGATCGGCGACGCCTGAGAAGATGGCGGAGATCTGTTCGAACTTGTAGCCGATCTGGTCGGCCAGGAGCCGCGCCACGGTTGTCTTCCCGGTACCGGGCGGTCCCCAGAGGATGAGCGATCCCAGCCGGCCGGAAGCCAGCATCCGCCGCAAAGTGCCGCCCTCGCCCAGAAGATGCGTCTGGCCGATCACCTCATCGAGGGAGCGCGGACGCAACTGATCGGCAAGAGGGCGGGCTTTGTCGGTTTCGCTGGGATCGGCGGAAAAAAGGTCAGCCATGCCTGAAGAATTCGATTTCGCAGTTGAAGGAGGATTAGCCCGGACGAAAGCCCGGCCACATGCTAGAAAAGCACTAGCATCAATTGCGCGCGGTGTATCGGGGGCAAACCAATGATCCGCAACTTGCTGGGCACTATCGTCATTCTGGCACTTGGCCTCGGGCCGGCATTGGCGCAGGACGACGCCATTGGCGTGCCCGGTCCCATCATCTTCGAGGGCGAGACTTTCGATCTCGTCTGGACCAGCCACCCCACCGATGCCCTGTTCAAGCAGGAATACCTGCCCGAGGGCCAGGTGGTCGAAGCCTATGGGCAGATGTTCATGGTCGATGTTCTGCTGGACGGCGCCATCGCCGAGGGGGCGGCGGGCAACATGATTGCCGGGCTCCGGGGGCGGCAGGCCACCGATCCAATGGTCAACTTCGACATCATCCAGAACGACGCCACCGGCGAGATCATCCTCGATTTCCTGCTCAGCGACGAAAGCACCGGAGTACTGATCGTCGAGTGGAACGCCTACCGCTACGTCCCGCTCGAGGGCGGCCTTGCCATGTTCGGCATCAGCCGCCGCAGCTACGACGACGCCGTCGATGGGTTTTTGGCCGACCTCGCGCAGTCGCGGCCAAGCACCATAGAGGCCCTGGCCAATCTCGACCTGCCCGACATCACCATAGAAGACTAGCCCGGTACGATCGCCCGGCTGACGCGACCGTCGCGCTGCAGGATGATCTGCCAGGTGCGGACGCGCTGGCTGGCGATCTGGTCGAAGGTCTGCGCATCGCGGATCTCGATGTCGTTGAGCGCCAGGATGATGTCGTCCACCTGAAGACCCATCGCGTCGGCAGGCGAACCCGGCTCGACGCCCGTGACGATGACCCCCGCGGCGTCATAGGGCAGCCCTTTCTCCTCGCTGAGGGCCGGATCGAGCTGCCTGACTGTGACCCCGGCAAAGCGGGAATTGCCTGCAATGCTCGAAATGGCGCTCTCGTCCGCGACGGGTGCGGCTTCCACCGGAAACACAATGGTTTCGCTTGCGCCACCGCGCAGCCGCTCCAGCTGAGCCGTTTCGCCCACAGCGCGGGTAGCGAGCCGGAAATTGAAGGCGCTGGGATCATCGACCCGTTGGCCATCGATCGACAGGATGACGTCGCCCGAGCGGAAACCGGCCCGTTCCGCCGGACCGCCGGGCGCCGTCTCGGTAATCATCGCGCCGTGCGGGGCCACCATGCCCAGGCTCGAGGCAATGTCTGCCGTGACCGCCTGCATCTTGGCGCCGAACCAGGGCCGTACGATCTCGCCACCAGTCACACCCGCCTCGGCCACAAGCCGCGCCATGTTGGCGGGAATGGCGAAACCGATGCCCACCGATCCACCCGTCTGCGAGTAGATAGCCGTGTTGATGCCGACCAAGCGCCCATCCATATCGACCAAGGCCCCGCCGGAATTGCCCGGATTGATGGCGGCGTCGGTCTGGATGAAAAACTCGTAGTCGCTGGCTTCGACGCCGGTGCGCGCCAGAGCCGAGACAATGCCGCTGGTGACCGTCTGGCCGACACCGAAGGGATTGCCGATGGCAAGAACGAGATCGCCCACCAGGAGGTCGTCACTGTCGGCGAAACGAATAGCGGCAAACTCGACATCGCCCGGATCGCGAACGCGCAGCACGGCCAGGTCTGTGTCCTCATCCTCGATCACAATGTCGACGGCAAATTCGCGCCCATCACTCAACGCCACGCGCACGTCGGTCGCCCCTTCGATGACGTGCCGGTTGGTGAGGATAACCCCACCCGCGTCGACAATCACGCCGGAGCCGAGCGAGCGGGATTCGCGCGGTCGGCTCTGGAAATACTGTTCGCCGAAGAAACGCGAAAAGAACGGATCATTGGCGAAGGGTGAAACGGCCTGCTGCTCGATCCGCGTGGCATAGACATTGACCACCGAAGGCGACACCGCCTGCACGATGGGCGCAAAACTGAGCCTGACCTCTGCATCGCTCCGCGGAACCGCGCGTTCTCTCTCGCCGACCGGCGCAAGGTCCGACTGGGCCAGCGCCGGCACGGCACCGTGCCAGGGCGCCAGCGCCAGGGTTCCGCCGAGCGCCAGGACGGCGACAGCAAAGGAGGAAAACATCAGCGTTCGCAGAGACATGACCGATCCCTCGGAATCAAAATCTGAACTGAACCACCCACCGTGGACAGACGGAGGTCAACGCCGGAAATCTGTCATGAAAATGACGCGTCGGCATTGTTGCAATGGCGGGCAAATAAACGTTTGCGCCAGGGGGCACACGGCCCTATATGCAGCGCTCAATTTCGCGTCGTTTACGAACCGGAAAGAACTGAACGCCGCGAGTTTCCTCCACTCTCCAGCCCCGAAAGGCCTGTTGTCCAATGACCGACGAGCCGAAGACCGTTTACGCCAACACCTCCGCGCTGATCGCGGCAGAGGCGCCGGACTTTCCCTCCTTCCTTTTCTCGGAGAAGGAATTCCACAGGGCTGTAAAGGTCTTCAAGAAGGGCTTTGACGGACTGCTGACTTACGCAGTCAAGTGCAACCCCTCGCCCCACATCATTGCGCAGCTGCATCGCGAGGGTCTCAAGGCTTTCGACGTGGCCTCGAATACCGAAATGGAACTGGTGCGCGACTACGCCCCCGGCGCCGTCATGCACTACAACAACCCGATCAAGAACAAGCGCGAGATCGAACGCGCCTATGAAGAGTTCGGCGTCCGCAGCTTCACCATCGACCATCCGCAGCAGCTCGACCAACTCGCCGCCGTGGTCTCGCCGTCCCGCGATGTGGAAGTGACCACACGCTTCAAGGCCGGCAAGGCGCTCAAATCCTATGACTTCGGCATCAAGTTCGGCGTCATGGAACAGGGTGCGGCCGAAATCGTCACTGCCGTCGAGAAAATGGGTTATACGCCCAGCCTCTGCTTCCATGTCGGCAGCCAGTGCGAGGATGCCTATGCCTATGAGCGCCACATCGCGGCGGCCTCGCGCATCGTCGAGGAGAGCGGCATCGAACTGAAGCGCCTCAATATCGGCGGTGGCTATCCGGCCCCCTACCCGACCAGCGAAGCGCCGCCGATGGACTACTATTTCGAGACCATCGCCCAGGCCGTTTCCGACCACTTTGGCGACAAGAACAAGCCCGAACTGATCATCGAGCCCGGCCGGGCGCTCGTGACCTCGTCGACCTCGCTGCTGCTGCGCGTCAAGCACCAGCGCGGCGGCCAGTCCGTCTATGTCAATGACGGCGCTTATGGTTCGCTGATGGAAGTCAAGTTCATGCACTTCACTCCGCCGGTCCGCGTCTGGCGCGGCCCGCGCCTGCATGACAATGACGGCGAATTCTCCGAGTTCACGATCTGGGGCCCCACCTGCGACAGCTACGACGTGCTGCCCCAGGTCTTTACCCTGCCGGCCGATATCGACGAGGACGACTGGATCGAATTCGGCCTGATGGGCGCCTATACGCAGGCCTCGCTGA
>CBFGPB010000087.1:0-9393 GCA_965650545.1 uncultured Devosia sp.
TCGGAAACACGGCAGTCTTCCAGACTGTCGAGGATAGCAATATCGGCGCGCCAGCCGGGGGCGACGAGGCCGCGGTCCTTGAGGCCAAAGATGCGGGCGGCCGAGTGGCTGGCGGCACGATAGACGTGGTGCATTGGCCGGCCCATGGCAATGAGGCGGCGGATGGAACTGTCGAGATGCCCCTCCTCGGCAATGTCGAGCGGATTGCGATCGTCGGTGCAGAGCGCGACGAAGCTCGAGGTGTTCTCGTCGAGGATTTCGGCGAGAGCTTTCAGGTCCTTGGAGACCGAGCCTTCGCGGATGAGGATGGCCATGCCCTTGGCGAGCTTTTCGCGGGCCTCCGCGGCGCTGGTCGCCTCGTGATCGGTGCGGATGCCGGCGGCGAGATAGCCATTGAGCGCTTCCCCGCGCAAAAGCGGCGCATGGCCGTCGATATGGCCATCCTGGAAGGCGACGAGCTTGGCGAGAATCCCCGGATCGGCATTGAGCACGCCCGGAAAGTTCATCATTTCGGCCAGGCCCACGACCTTGGGATGGTTGCGGAAAGGCAGGAGGTCCTCGATTTCGAGCCGTGCGCCGGCGGTCTCGAACGGCGTGGCGGGCACGCAGGAGGAGAGATTGACCCGCACATCCATGATGGTGCGCTCGGCGCTGTCGAGGAAGTATTTGAGCCCCTCGGCGCCCAGAACATTGGCGATCTCGTGGGGATCGCAGAGCACGGTGGTGACGCCATAGGGCAGGACGCAGCGGTCGAATTCGAGCGGGGTGACCAGCGAGGATTCGATGTGCAGATGCGTATCGATGAAACCGGGTACGGCGAAACGGCCGGTGCCGTCGATCGTCTGGTGTCCGTCATAAGCGCCGTGCGTGCCCACGATGCGGTCGGCAACGATGGCGATGTCGGTGGTCGTGACGGCGCCGGTGATGACGTCGAGCAGGCCGATATTGCGGATGACGAGGTCGGCCGGGGCCTTGCCTTGCCCGGCCATGATCATGCGGGTGAGCAAAGCGGCGTCGGTCATGGTCTTTTCTCGTTGTTGTTCATGCGCAAGGGTCGGCCGCGGCGACTGTGGCGTCAAGTCCCTGTGAGCGCAGGGCAAGGAACCGCCACGCGCCGGGCCCGTTGGATTGCTGAACGCAGCAAGGAGACCGAAATGGAAACCTACGACCCCCACAAGGACACAACCGAAGTGCGGCAGGGCAATCCGCGGAAGATGAACCTGCGGGTTCTGACCTATTCGCTGATCGGGATCGTGGTGGTGTTTCTCGTCCTCTATTTCGTCTTCGGCATGATGCAGCCGGCCGCCGCGTGACGCTCATGACCTCGCGCGCTGGGCCGTGAGGGCCTCGCGCAGCTGGGCCTCCCGCCGGGCGGGTTCAGGGACCGGGTCGAACCCGTAGAGACAGTAGCGGTTGCGGCCGCCATTCTTGGCCCGGTAGAGGGCGTCATCGGCAAAGCGCAGGACTTCGGTTTCGCCGCGGGCAAAATCGGGAGCCGTGGCGATGCCGATGCTGACGCCGATCGATGCCTGGCCGGCCGCGAGACCAATGGGACGGGACAGCGTCTCAATGATGGCCTGAGCGAGCTTTTGGGGTTCGGCATGGCTCGAAATGCCGGGCATGATGACAGCGAATTCGTCGCCGCCGAAGCGGATCAAGGTGTCCTCGGGCCGCATCAGGGCCTTGAGGCGGTCGGCAACGGCGGTGAGCAACTCGTCACCGGCCTGGTGGCCCATCGTGTCATTGACCTGCTTGAACCGGTCGAGGTCGAGCGCCAGAACGGCCAGGCGCGGCTCGCCGGCCGGCATTGTGCGGAAGCCTTCGGTGAGGCGGGCGCGGAAGAGACTGCGATTGCCCAGGCCAGTCAGCGGATCGTGAAGGGCCATATGGCTGGCCTCCTCACGCTCCGTTTGCAGCGCGGTGAGGGCACGGAGCAGGCTCAAGAGCAGGAGTCCGACTATCACCAGGCCAATCAGCAGGGCCGAAAGCAGCGCGGGCATGGCGGCCTGAAGCAGGCGGCTGCCGGGCAGGTCGGGGCGCCAGCTCAGCCAGGCGATGGGCTGGCCTGTCTGGCCGACGATGGGCAGAGCGGCAGCGGTGTCGGTTGCGAGGTCGGTGACGAATTCGGGATCGTCGATGCGGTACTGATCGCCCAGATCTGTACCAAGCCTCGCGTCGAGGAGCATGACCGACACATAGATGGCCTCAGTGCCCACCTCGGGAGCATTTTCGCCGCTATAGGAGAGGATGGGCATGGCAGCGACGAGCGCAGGTTGCCCCTCGAAATGGGAGAAGGCCATGGCCTGTGGGGGCTCGTCGGCAACGCCGGCATTGTAGGCCGAAATCTGTGCTTCAGCTTCGACACTGTTGAGCTGCTCAAGCAAGGGCAGGACATCGGCGGCCGTATCGCCAATGGCCTTGGAGCGAACCTGCCCGCCCTCGCGCAGCGCGACCAGGACATTGCCGGCGCGGTCCATGACCAGGCTGCGGCTGTGGCCAAACGTGTCGTAGGCGGCGACCCCGAGATTGTCGGCCAGCCATTGCCGGTCATCAGCCAGAACGGCCTCAACGGCCTCGTCCCATGTGGCGAATTCCTCCTGGGCGAGGAACATCTGCGTCTGCAGTTCCTCGAGGGCACGCTCCAGCAGCAGGCGATCGCGTGAGAGAGCCTCGGCATCGATCCGCTGTGCCGACCACGCGAGAAAGCCTGCCAATGCCGCAATGGTGATACCGGCCGCCGCCGCGATGGGCAGAAGGAACCGAACCGTGAAATGCGTGGATCCCAACCGTCGCATCTTTGCCCCCGAAATTGCGCAGGCAGTGTCCCGCCTGCCTCGTTAGCGGGCGCTTAATCGCTCGGGGGCGTCCCTTTTCTCCGTTAACGAGCGGTTGCGCGGGCCGGAACCGGTCCCTTGCTGGCGTGTTGTCATCTCAGCGTCACACGGGGTTCCCAAATGGATATCGGCAATAGTTTCGGCATGGTGGATACCTATCTGCCCACCCATATCATCGCCATTCGCCTCGCCATCGCGGCCTTGCTGGGGGCACTGATCGGTGTCGAACGGGAGCTGCACACGGCCGAAGCGGGGCTGCGGACCCATATCCTCGTGTCCGTGGCGGCAGCGCTGTTCACCATCCTCGCCTTCGAAATATTCCACACCATCGCGCCTGGGTCGCAGGGGGCGCAAGCAGACCCGATCCGCGCCGTCGAGGCCGTCACGGCAGGCATAGCATTTCTGGGGGCCGGCGCCATTTTCCGCAGCGGGGCGGGCGTGCAGGGCCTGACGACAGGGGCCGGCATGTGGCTGGCCGGTGCGGTCGGGATCGCATGCGCTCTGGGCTTTTACGCGATTGCCGTTGGCGTGGCGCTTCTGGCGGTGGTGGTGATGGCGGCGCTGCGGGTGCTGGCGCACCAGATCATCCGGAGAAAGGACATGGAAGGGGAAAAATAGCAGCGCTGGGCCGCGGGGAGAAGCAAACAGGCGTGCCCGCGGCGCTGAGGGACATGTGCCGCCGGCGATTTGCTTCTCCCCCCGCACGGACGCGACCGGGAGGTGTCGCATCCGCTCCCATGGCGCAAGACCTTGCAGGCAAGGTTGGCGCTAGAGGATCGACAGCGGTGCAGACTGCCGATCTTTAGAAACGGCGGAGGGTGATACTTGGGAATGCAGACGGACCAAAAAGCCCAACCGCAGCATCACTCTCCGCCTCAAGGCATGTAACCTGTGGACGCAGGAGTCACATGCCAACCGCATCCAGGCGCTGATGGCGCGCCCAGAAACTGACGATGGCTGCCGCCTCGTGCCGGTAGGCGTCGAGGTCTGCTTGCCGAAAGAACACCGCCGAGGCGCCCGCATCATGCAGGGCCTGGCGACCAGCGCGATCGGTGGTCTGCGTCATGACGGCAACGGGGATCCCCTTTTGCCGGAGCAGAGCCTGATTGCGCACCAGAAACTCGATATTGGCGCCGCTATGGGACTTGAGATCGACAATCACCAAGCCCGGCCATTCCCGGCCCACATCAGCCAGGGTCTGGGCCAGGAAGGCTTCGCCCACCGTCGGCAATGCGAAGTGGCGCACATCCGGCGCGCCATGGGCGAGCAGCATGCGGGTCAACAGATGTGCGGAATGCCCGTCATCATCGATCAAAGCGATGAAGGGGGTCTCGCTGGCTACAACGTTCACAAGTCACCTCATCCCCGCACCGCGCAGGGGTTCGAACAGAACAAAACGCCATCACTGTCCGAGAGCCGTACCGGCCCGGGCAGGGTGGATTATACGATTTGTAGAACACGCCCGGCGGGGCCTGACCGCACGGGAAACATGTCGAGTTCGTGACGTCGACGAGGCGGCGTATGATGCAAACCGGACTGCGGCGGGAGGCAAAACCAGGTTAAACCGGGGTAAGCCACGCTTGTATTTTACATGTAAAGCGGGCCATTATGTCCTGCAGCGGCAGGAGTTTCGGTATGGCGCATGTCGAAACGGACAGGGAGGGGGTAAAACGGGCCCTCGAACGCCTGTTGGCCTGGCCGGACATCGCCCGCTCACCGCAACTGGCCAATTTTCTGAGCTATATCGTCGACCGCCGACTGAGCGGCGATGCGCAATCGATCAAGGCATATTCCATCGCCGTGGATGTCTTTGGCCGCTCGCCGGACTTCGACCCCCAGGCCGACCCGATCGTGCGGGTGCAGGCGCGAAGGCTGCGCGGCCTGCTCGACCAGTATTATAGCGGGCCTGGCGCGGATGAGCCGGTGCGCATTCAACTGCCCATCGGCCGCTACGTGCCCGACTTCATCGATTCGGCGACGGAGCCATCGGCCCGTCCGATCGGCGGAGAACCTGTTGCAATTGCGGTGGCCGAAGCCCCGCCCCGCACGCGGCCCAAGGGGCATGTCACCATCTCGTGGTTCGTGCTGCTGGTGCTGGCCTTGGGTGCTGCGGCTCTGGCCTATTCTCTGGCGACGCTGGGCCCGCGACAGGCGCAGGGCGTCGCGGAGACAGGCGGCCCGCCCAGGCCAAGCCTGACAGTGATGGAATTCCAGAACCTGACCGGCGATCCGACCCTGACTTCCTATATTTCGGCGCTGGCGATCGAACTGGTCACCGATTTCGCCCCTTTCCTCATCGTCGATGTTTCCCTGGGACGCAGGGGCGAGGAAGTGGTGGAGAGCGATCCGACCGACTATGTGCTGACCGGCATAGTCCGCGTCGATCCGGCCGTTACGGGCAATTACCAGTTCAGCGCCATCCTCACCGATCAAGTGACGAACAGCCTGGTCTGGAACCGGTCGGTGAGCCTGCCGAGCTCGCAGATGACTCAACGGGGTGGGGTGGAATTCGTGTCGCAGGAACTGCTCTCGGTGCTGGGGGGCACACGAGGGCCGCTTCACGCACGCGCCCGGGCATTGGTGGACGGGGGCGATTTTGCCGGGCAGGAGAACACATATCTCTGCGCCATCCTCTTCAGCCTCTACCGGCAGAGCGGGACAATGGGGGCCGCCAAAAGGTTTGATGATTGCGCGGCGGCCCTTCCCGATCGCCAGCGGCTTGATGGCAACATTGTCGCGGCCCGTGCCAGCATCGTGGCCGAGACCGGCATCGGGGCGCCGGGCAACGCGCCGACGCAGATCGACAGGCTGCGGGCCGCAAATGACATGATGGCCGATGCCCTGCGCGGTGCCCCGACCAGCAGCTTTGTCTGGGAGCAGCGGGCCCGCATTCACGAAGTCGAGGCCATGCATGACGAGGCGGAGGCGGCTTATGGCACGGCGCTGCAGTTGAACCCCGCCAATATGGATGCAGTGGCGGCCCATGCCCGCCACCTGGCGCTGATCGGGCGTCTCGAAGAAGCCTTGCCCGCCGCAACACAGGCCCTCGATGCGGCGCCGTTGACGGCGCAGCCGGACTGGTACTTCTGCGTGCCTGCGCTGGCGGCTATCAAGGCCGGCCAGTTCGACGAGGCCGAGGCATTCGCCGCCGATTGCGCCCATGGCGACGTGGAACTGGGGTCGGTCCTGGCGCTGCTGGCGGCACAGGGACAAGGCGACGCCTCGGGGGTCGACCAGCACCTGGCGCGCGTGCTGGAAGTGCCCAGTTTCCGCAATGCGGGGATCATCACCCAGTTGCGCCGGCGCATCGCCGATACCAGCCTGCTCAGCGCTATCCGAACGGGGCTGGAGGCAGCCGGGGTGCCCGTTGGGTCCCTGATGGCGCCCTACTAGAGCAATCCCCGTTCTGATTGAATCAGAACGGGAGCTCTATCTCTTGGTCTTGTCACGCTTTCGAACCGCAAAGGTGGTGTCCACTTTTGCTGAAAGCGCCCTAGAACAGCGCCGATCTGCCTGAATCAGGCGCCAAAGCGGGTGCGGCACAGGTCGACGAAGCGCGCGCCGCGTTCCTCGAAATTCTTGAACTGGTTGTAGGACGGCGCCCCGGGCGAGAGGATGATGGTGTCGAACTGCGCCTGCCTTCCCGCCAGGGCGGTGATGGCCGCGTCGAGATCGGACGCCTCGACGACGTCGATGTCTGGCGCCACGGTGCGGGTCGCCTGCGCCAGGCGCTGGCCGGTGACCGGCAAGGTCACCAGCGTGGTGACACCGCGCCCGGCCAGGAGGGTGGCGAGCTCGGCATAGTCCTGCTGCCGCTCGTGACCGCCGGCTATGAGGGCAATGCGGTGGCCGGGATAGGCCGCAAGCGCCGCCTTGGTGGCCTCGGGCGTGGTCGAGATGGAATCGTTGACCACGGTCACGGCGCCGAACCTGTGCTCTTCGAGGCGATGGGGCAGGGGGCGGAAGGCGGCAATGCCCTGCAGGATGCCGTCGACCGAGCCGCCTATTGCCAGGGTAACCTGAGCGGCCAGAAGTGCATTGTCGAGATTGTGGGCGCCGCGCAGCCGTGATCGGGACACGGCATTCTCGATGGCGAGATTCTGCTCGGGCGTGAGGTCAGGCAGGAGCCGCCGATGGTCGCGTACAGCCTTGGCGACGAGAGCATTGCCGCGGGCCGCTGCGCCCAGGGCGACGGCAAAGCTGCCATCCCGGTCGATCAGGTTGAGCTTGTCGGCATAGTAGCGCTCGACCGAGCCATGCCAGTCGACATGCTCGGGGTAGAGATTGGTGAGGGCCGCCACGTCGGGCAGGAAATTCATGTCGGCCGTCTGGTAGCTCGACAGCTCAAAGACGACGACGGGGTGCCTGTCGGCGATTTCGAGCGGGGCGAGGCCGACATTGCCGGCCAGACCCGCATCGATGCCGGAGCGGGTCAGCATCAGATGGGTCAGCGTCGCGGTGGTCGACTTGCCCTTGGTACCGGTAATGGCGACCACGGTGCGATCGTGCCGATAGGCCGCGCCCCAGAGGTTGAGATTGGAGGTGACGGGGATGCCCGAGGCACGGGCGAGGTCGAAGACCGGCTTGTAGCGCGAGACGCCGGGGCTCTTGACGATGAGGCCGAAGCGGCGATCGGCGATGGCGGCGGCAAGATCGTCGGCGGCGATCTGCTCGGTGTCAGGAATATCCGCTGCGCCGCTGTCGACCGTGACGAAGACCTTGAGCTCGGGTTGCCGCGATTTGAGGAAGGCGCGGGTCGAGAGCGCCTCGCGCCCCGCGCCGTAAAGCAGGACGGGCTCGTCAAACCGCATAGGCGGCCACCTTGGCAGCGAGCGCCGGGGGAATGTGGTGGTCGTGACTGTCGGTCAGGCATTCGGCCATGGCGCGCTGCAGCTTCTCCTCGCCATATTGGGCGAAAAGGTCGGCCTTGACCGCACGGACCACGGCCGCCTCATGCCAATCGGCATGGCGGGTGAGCGTATAGAAGCAGGCCGCGGCTTCGAGGATTTCGCCGACGCATTCCCAGGGCTTCTGGCCGGTGAGGCCCGCCAGTTCGCGGAAGGATTGCTCATTGGCCGGCTCGTCGAGCAGGTTCTTGCCGAAGATGCGCAGCAGCCTGTCCTTGGCCATGAAGGGCGCGAAGATCAGGAAGACGAAATGGCATTTGGGGCATTCGCCGCACCAGAGCGGGCCATCGTTGCCATTGAGGCGGAAATTGCGGTTGCAGCTGGAAAACACCGCGTCGAACTTCTTTTCCTTGGTGAAGAGCGAGGCGATGCGCGCTTCCGAATAGGGCCGCAGCAACGAGAAGTATTTCAGCGCACCACCGGTGGCGTTGGCCAGCGTGTCGGCGATGAGCAGCTCGAAGCCCAGCGACTTGGAATATTGGTGGTTGGTCTCGCGGCCGTCGAACATGACATTGCCCTCGCTGGCCGAGCGCTCGTTGGAAAGCACGATCTGGTCGTAGCCGAAGAGCAGGGCACAGAGGGACGCGATCATGGAATTGATCGCCGTGGAGGGCACGTGGCCGTTGTAATAGCCCGGCTGCTGGCCGAGGCGGATCATCTCCGGGTCGAGCTTGCGAGCCACGTAGAGCGGCGTGGTGCCGATGGCCTCGACCGATGTCAGAATTGGGCCCTTGGGATTGACGGCGAAGGGCGTGAAGGCCTGACCGGTATGGGTGAGGAGATCGACGCTCACCAGCGAATCCTTGCCGCCGCCGATGGGCAGCAAGGTGCGCTCGGGCAGGCTGATGGCGGGCTTGCGGGCGACCGCATCTTCGGGCGCGGTGAGGGTCAGCTTGCCGAAGCGGCTCAGCTGGTTGCGGGCATAGAATTCGCCAAGGCCGTTCTCGTAGACGTCGATGACAAAGGCGCGCTCGGCCTCGGTCAGCGCGATTGTGGGCGCCTCCATGGCGAACGGAGCGCGCAGCTTGAAATAGGACACACCGAGCACAAGCGCAGTGAGGCCGAGCAGCTTCTGAAAAGCCGGGGCGGCCGCCGCTTCGGCATCGGCGCCCTTGGGCAGGGTCAGAATTTCGGTGAATGTGAGGTCGTTCAGCGTGTAGGGAAAGCGGGCCTCGCCACTCGCCGGGTCGAAGGAAGGGCTCTCGATGCGGAAGAATTCGGTCACGGGCTACTCGCTGGCTTTGCTCCCCATATAGGTGATTTGCGGCCGTGGCGGGAGTGTGTCGCTATGCGTTACGCCCGCAGGATCTTTTCCATGGGCCGGCCCTTGGCCAGTTCGTCGACGAGCTTGTCGAGATAGCGGATGTCGCGCATCAGCGGATGGTCGATTTCCTCGAGGCGGACGCCGCAGATGACGCCCTTGATCAGCGCGCGGTTGGGATTGAGGCGCGGCGCCTTGTCGAAGAAGTCCTGGAAGGTGGTCTTGTCCTCAAGCGCCCGGTCCAACTGATCCTGGCTGTAGCCGGTGAGCCAACGCGTGACTTCGTCCACCTCGTCCTTGGTGCGGCCCTTGCGCTCCGCCTTGGTGACATAGTGCACGTACACGCTGGCGACGCTCATCCCGTAGATGCGATGATTTTCGTAGTCCATGG
>CBFGPB010000088.1:0-9213 GCA_965650545.1 uncultured Devosia sp.
CGATCAGCCGCGCCGATGCCCGCGCCCGCGCCACCGAACTTCTGAAGCTCGTGGACATCGCGCCCGAACGCCTCGATTCCTATCCCCACCAGTGTTCAGGCGGGATGCGGCAGCGTATCGTCATCGCCATCTGCCTCGCGCTCAATCCCAGGCTGCTGATCATGGACGAGCCGACCACCGCGCTCGACGTCGTGGTGCAGCGCGAAATCCTGCAGCGGATCGATGTGTTGCGCAAGAAGCTCGGCTTTGCCGTGCTGTTCATCACCCATGACCTGGGACTGATGGTGCAGGTCAGCGACCGTATCGGCATCATGCTCGCAGGCGAACTGGTCGAGGTCAATGACGCCCAGACCATCTATCGCCAGCCCCAGCACGCCTATACCAAGCGCCTCTGGGCCTCGATGCCGAAGCTGCGTGGCGAACAAACCCGCCTGGAGACGATGCCATGAATGAGGTGATGCGCGAACCCATTCTGGCGCTTGAGAATGTCTCGAAGGTCTTTGGCCGCGCCGACAAGCCGGTGTACGCCGCTCGCAATGTCAGCTTTGCTTTGCACCCCGGGCGGACGCTGGCCCTGGTGGGCGAATCCGGCTCGGGCAAGACCACGGCAGCGCGGCTCATCATGCGCGAATACAGCCCGGACGAGGGGCGCCTGCTGTTTCGCGGCGCGCCATTGGGCAAGGGCGATGCCAAGGCGCTCAAGGCCTATCGTTCTTCCGTGCAGATGGTCTTCCAGGACCCGTTCGCCTCGCTCAATCCGACCCACACGATCCGCTATCACCTCGAGCGGCCGCTGAAGCTGCATCAAAAGGGGCTCACGTCCGCTGAGCGGCGGGCCGCCATCGTCGAACTGCTCGAGCGCGTCAAGCTCGACCCGAAACTGATCATGGGCAAGTTCCCGCATGAACTGTCGGGCGGCCAGCGGCAACGCATCTCCATCGCCCGCGCCCTGGCGGTGAACCCGCAGGTCATCGTCGCCGACGAGCCGACCTCGATGCTCGACGTCTCGGTGCGCCAGGGGATTCTCAACCTGCTCAACGACATGAAGGCAGAGCTGAAGCTGGCGCTCCTCTACATTACTCATGACATTGCCACGGCGCGTTACGTGGCCGACGACATCATGGTCATGTATGCCGGGCAGATCGTCGAGTGGGGAGCAGTCGACAGGGTGCTGGACGATCCGCAACACCCCTATACGCGGCTATTGCTCTCTGCCGTGCCCGACCCGGACCGACGCTTCGACGATGTCCGCTTTGCCGACGAGTTGGGGCGTATCGAGGACATTCGCCGGCAGGCCGCCCTGCCGCAGCCCGAGATCACGCAGGCAGGCGACAACCATTTCTATCGTCCCATTCGCGCCTGAGCCATGACCACTACCCTGACCGCCGCCATCGAGCGCTTCCCGATTGCCGGACATTTCACCATTGCCCGCGGCAGCAAGACTGAGGCCGTGGTGGTCAGCGTAGCGCTGGAGCGCGACGGCCAAGTCGGCAGGGGCGAGTGCACGCCCTATGCCCGCTATGGCGAGACACCGGAAACGACCGTTGCAGCGCTTGAGGCCGTGGCCCCGGCCATTGCCGCCGGCATGACCCGGCATGAGCTGCAATCGGCCATGCCCCCTGGCGCTGCCCGCAATGCAGTCGATTGCGCGTTCTGGGATCTGGAGGCCAGGATTGCTGGCACCTCGGTAGCGGACCTGGCGGGCATTGCCCTTCCGCGGCACATCGAGACGGCCTTCACCGTCAGTCTCGGCTCCCCCGACGCCATGGCGGAGACAGCGGCCCGGGCGGCACACCTGCCGCTTCTCAAGATCAAACTGGGTGCTCCGGGCGATGCCGAGCGGCTCGGCGCCGTTCGGGCCGCCGCGCCAAATGCGCGCCTCATCGTGGATGCCAACGAAGGCTGGCATGTCGACGATCTCGGCGTTCTGCTTGAGGTCTGCCGCCATTGCCGGGTCGAACTGGTGGAACAACCGCTACCCGCCGGTGCTGATGCAAAGCTGGCCGACATCGATCATCTCGTGCCGATCTGCGCCGATGAAAGCGTGCATGCCCTTGCCGGCCTGGAAAATCTCGTCGGCCGGTATGACGCCGTCAACATCAAGCTCGACAAGACCGGCGGCCTCACCGAAGCGCTGGCGGTGGCCAGACGTGCCCAAGACCTGGGCCTTTCCATCATGGCCGGCTGCATGGTCAGCACCTCGCTCTCCATGCTGCCCGCGCGCTTGCTTGCAGCGAAGGCCAACTGGGTCGACCTCGACGGACCGCTTCTGTTGGCTGAGGACCGGCAGGACGGCCTTGTCTACCGAGGCGGGCTGATCGAGGTGACCCCCTCGCCGCTTTGGGGCGGGTGACTACTTGGGATGCGTCACATCCCGCGTGCGCTTGAGCGCGTCGACGGTCTGCTCGTAGCGCTGGCTGGCGACGCCCAGGAACAGGCAGTCGACAATGGCCAGTTGCGCGATGCGGCTCACCATCGCCCCTGCGCGCAAGCGGCTTTCGCGCGCTCGGCTGATCAAGCACTCGTCGGCGGCCTTGGCGAGGGCGGAATCCGGCGACCCCGTCAGCGCAACCGTCAATGCCCCCGCGCCGCGCGCGATATCGAGGAAGCGGACAGTGTCGGCCGTGGCGCCGGAATGAGAAAAGCCCAAAGCCACTGTTCCCGGCGGCGACAGCAGCGCCGCAGTCCAGGCCTCGTGCGGGTCAGCCAAGAGGAAGGCATTGCGGCCGATGCGGAAGAGCTTGTGATGGAGGTCTTGCGCTACGAACTGGCTGGCGCCAATACCGAACATGAGGATCCGCTCGGCCTTGTCGAGCGCTGCTACCACCCGTTCCAGGGCGCCATAGTCGAGGCCGGAGACGGTTTCATCGATGGCGAGGATTTCGAGCGAGGCGACCTTGGAGGCCATTTCCTGCAAGGTATCGGACTGGGCGATCTCGGCGCCCAGCGTCAGGTCCGAGCCGAACTGGGCTGCCTCCTTGCCCAGTTCGGTGGCCAGTTGCATGCGCAACTGGGAATAGCCCGTAAGGCCGAGCGCCCGGCAGAAGCGCACGATCGAGGCCACCGACGTCCCGCAGCTTTCCGCCAGTTCGGAAATGGTCTTTTCGAGCACGATGCGCGGCTGGTTGCGGATGACGCTGGCTACGCGCTGCATGGCCGGAGTGAACGTGTCCACCGATGCTTCGATTGTCGATTGGATGCCCAAAACCGTCCCCTTCCGGTCCGCACGCCCGAGCCGGCGCGCCATCTGGCGCGACCCATACAAGAGCGACGCCCACAGGGCCATTGAAACAAAAGTTCAGCACAAGTTTCAACTGTGAAAATTATTGACAGGCGGCCGTCGGACTTCATAGGCTTGTCGCTAACGCTGACAGCGGCGGGCGAGGGGCTCGCGGAGCGTCAGACGATTTTGGCGCGGCATCAGCTAGCGAAGCCGGCCTGAACAGTGAGGGAACCTTATGCTCCATTTTTCCAAGAAATTTCTCGCGGGCCTGGCAATCGCTACTGCCCTAACCTCGGTCGGCATTGCCGTGCCTGCCTATGCTGCCGAGCTGCGCATGGCCTGGTCGCAGGACGCCACCGGCCTCGACCCGCACAAGCAGACCGCCTTTTCCTCACTGCGCCTGCTTGAGCTGATCTATGAGCCGCTGGTGCGCCTTGACGCCGAGCTCAATGTCGTGCCCGCCATTGCGACCAGCTGGGAATTCGCGGAAGACGCCAAGACCCTCACCTTCACCCTCGATCCCAATGCCAAGTTCACCAATGGCGCCCAGGTCACCTCGGCCGACGTCAAGGCCTCGTTCGAGCGTCTGCTCGACGAAGAGACCGCGGCGGCCGCCCGCTCGAACTTCCTCTCGATCGAGAGCATCGACACGCCCGACGACGCGACTGTCGTCTTCAACCTCTCGACCGCCGACGTGCCGATCCTGGTTGCCATGGCCACGATCAATGCCGCCGTGGTCCCGGCATCGGAAATCGAAGCGGGAACGATCGGCACCGAGGCCATCGGGTCAGGCCCGTTCGTGCTTGAGAGCTGGGAGCCCAATTCGCGCGAAGTGCTGAGTGCCAACCAAGACTGGGCCGGTGGCGATCTCGCCATCGACGGCATTACGATCTCGGTCCTGCCCGACGAGACGGCGATCCTGGCATCGCTCCGCGCCGGTCAGACCGACTTCGCGCTGCTCAATGATCCGCTTGTCGCGACCTTGGTGCCCATGGAGCCCAATCTCGAACTCAACCGCGTGGGCGTGCTTTCCTATAACGTGCTCCAGCTCAATCCCTCGCGCCCGCCCATGGACAATCTCCTCGTCCGGCAGGCCATGAGCTGCGCCATTGACCGCCAGGCGATTATCGATGCGGCGCTCGCCGGTGAGGGCAAGGTGACCGGTCCCCTGACCATGCCCGCCTTCGCCCAGGATCCGGCGAGCCTGTTCTGCTATGAACAGGACCTCGAAAAGGCCAAGGCGCTGATGGCCGAAGCCGGTGTCGACGGCTTTACCGCCAAGGTGATCGCGGCCACCGGCGAACCGCCCGTCGCTGCGTCGGAGGCCCAGGTGCTGCAGTCCCAGCTGGCCGAAATCGGCGTCAATCTCGAAATCGAGATGATGGAACTCAACGTCTATGTCGACACCTGGCTCGCCGGTGACTTCGACATGGCCGTCGCCCAGAATGGCGGTCGTCCGGATCCCTATCCGATGTACAACCGCTACTTCACCAAGGAAGGCAATCTGGTGAAGGTTTCCAACTTCACCGACGACGAACTCGACAGCCTGATGAAGCAGGGTCAGGCCGAGACCGATCCGGCCAAGCGTGTGGAAATCTTCCAAGCCTTCGAAAGCCGCCTGGCCGAGCTCTCGCCCTGGCTCTGGCTCTCGACCGGCTACAGCTACACCGCCCAGCTCAAGACCGTTTCCGGCTATGAGGCCTCGCCGACCGGCACGCTGTTCGGCCTGACCAAGGTCAGCGTAGAGTAAGAGTTCGACTATTCGGGGCCGGCCGTCGGGCCGGTCCCCTCCTATCGGATCCAAGTCCATGAGCTATGTGGTTCAGCGCCTGCTGACCTTCCCCCTCATCCTTCTGGGGGTTTCCATCCTGGTCTTTGTCTCGATCCGGCTCGTGCCGGGCGATGCGATCACAGCCATGCTGGGTACGGAAGCCGGCCTCCTGACCCCCGCCCAGCGCGCGGCTCTTTCTGCCTATTTCGGCATCGATCAACCGGTGTGGTCACAATATCTGCGCTGGCTCGGCGGCCTGTTCCAGGGCGACCTGGGCATTTCATCGATCTATGGCAAGCCGGTTCTCACCGTCATCCTCGAGCGCTTCCCGCTCACCCTGCAGCTGTCGCTGATGTCCATGGCGATTTCCTTGAGCGTGGGGATTCCGCTGGGCGTCCTTGCGGCCTCGCGCAATGAACGCCCCAGCGACCTCCTCGTCCGCGTGCTGGCGATGCTCGGCCAGTCGACGCCCAGTTTCGTCATCGGCATCCTCATCATCTATGTGCTGTCGGTGTTCTTTGGTTTCGTGCCGGCCATGGGCACCTTCACCCCGCTCTTCGCCGATCCCCTGGCCAGCATTGGCCAGTTGATCTTTCCCGCCATAACGCTGGGCTTTGCCTTTGCCGCCTCGGTCACGCGCATTTCGCGTTCGGCCATGCTCGATGTCTTGAGCGACGACTATGTGCGCACGGCCCGCTCCAAGGGCGCCTCGCCGATGAGCGTCATCTGGCGCCACGCCTTGCCCAACGCGCTGATCCCGGTGGTGACGCTCTCGGGCGTCGAGTTCGGCTACCTGTTGGGTGGTGCCGTCATCGTCGAACAGATCTTTGCCTTGCCGGGCCTCGGCCGGCTCGTGCTCGATGCCATTACCCAGCGCGACTATGCGCTGGTGCAGGGCACCATCCTGTTCATCGCATTCAACTTCCTCGTCGTGAACCTGCTCGTCGACCTCGCCTATGTCGCCCTCGACCCGCGCATCCGGATTGGAAGGCGCTGATGAAAAGCCTGCTCGCCGCGCTCTTGCGCCATCCTTCAGGTCGCATCGGCCTTGTCATCATCGGGCTCTATCTGCTGGCCGCCATTTTAGGCACGGCAGGCCTCACCCCGCATGATCCCCTGAAGCTCTTTGCGATCGACCGGCTGAAGCCACCCAATGCCACCTATTGGTTTGGCACCGACCTGCTCGGCCGTGACTCACTCAGCCGGCTGATGGTGGGCATCCGCCAGTCCATGATCATCGCCTTTGCGGCGGTGGCCATCGCCACGCTGGCAGGAACCGTCATTGGCCTACTCTCGGCCTGGTGGGGCGGCATCTGGGACGGCATCTTCATGCGCGTCATGGATGTCCTGCTGGCCTTTCCGGCCATTCTTCTGGCCCTGCTGATCATCGCCATTGTCGGTCCGGGCACGGCCACCAGCGTCGCGGCCATCGCCATCGTCTATACGCCGATCTTCGCGCGTGTCGTCCGTGGGCCGGCCCTGTCGCTCAAGCAGCGCGACTTCGTCGACGCCGCTCGCACCTTCGGCAGTTCGCAGTCCTATGTCCTGACCCGTCATCTGCTGCTCAACCTGGTCGCGCCGCTGGCCGTGCAGGTGACGCTGGCCCTAGCCTGGGCGCTGCTCACCGAAGCCGGGCTCAGCTTCCTGGGTCTCGGCACGCAGCCGCCAACGCCGTCGCTGGGCCTGATGCTCGCCGAGAGCCGCAACCTCATGCAGCACGCGCCATGGCTGATGATCTTCCCGGCCTTGACCATCATGCTGGGCATTCTCGGCTTCAACCTCACGGGCGACGCCTTGCGTGACATCCTCGACCCGCGCACACAAAGGAGAGAGGCATGACCAGATTGCTCTCCGTTCGCGATCTTCGCGTCGGCTTCGGATCCGATCCCTCCGCAAATGAAGTGGTCAAGGGTGTCAGCTTCGACCTCGAAGCCGGCCAGACCCTGGCCATTGTCGGAGAATCCGGCTCGGGCAAGTCGGTCTCGGCGCTCTCGATCAATCGCCTCGTCGATTTCGGCGGCGGCCGCATCACCAATGGGTCGATCGAACTGACCCGCGCCGATGGTTCTGTGGTCAATGTCGCCCGAGCCGACGAGAAGACCATGCTGGGCATTCGCGGACGCGATGTCGGCATGATCTTCCAGGAGCCGATGACGTCGCTCAACCCGGTCCACACCGTCGGTGCGCAGATCGAGGAGGCCTTCAGGCTCTCCAAGGGCCTGACCGGCGCGCAGGCGCACAAGGCGACATTGGACGTTTTGGGGCGGGTGCGCATCCCCGATGCCCAATCCCGCCTTGGCTATTATCCGCATCAGCTTTCGGGCGGCATGCGCCAGCGCATCATGATCGCCATGGCGCTGGCCGCAAGCCCCCGTCTGCTCATCGCGGACGAGCCGACCACGGCACTCGACGTCACCGTGCAGGCGCAGATCATGGCGCTGCTGGCCGAGTTGCGCGAAGAAACCGGCATGGCAATGATCTTCATCACCCATGACATCGGCCTTGTCGCCGGCATCGCCGACCGCATCATGGTCATGCAGAACGGAGTGGCCGTCGAAGAGGACGAGGCCGATCGCGTTTTAGACAATCCCCAGCACGACTATACGCGACACCTCTTGCGCGCCGTGCCGCATTTCACTTCCGGCGCAGCCGTCCGAGGCGACAGCGCGCGCCCCAAGGCGCGCGATCCGATCGTCAAGGTCGATGATCTCGTCGTACGGTTTTCCGTGGGCCGGAGCTGGTTCAAGCCGAAAGGCGCCATCCATGCCGTGGATGGCGTCAGCTTCGACCTCATGCCTGGAGAGACCTTGGCGATTGTGGGCGAAAGCGGTTGCGGCAAGTCCACTACGGCGCGGGCGCTGCTCGGCCTCAACAGCAGGACGCGGGGCGTTATCGAAGTGACATCCGGCCGCTCCCGCCGGCCTGTACAGATGGTGTTCCAGGATCCTTTCGCCTCGCTCAACCCGCGGCTCAATGTCGAGGCCCTCTTGGCCGAACCGGCTGTCGCCAATGGCCAGCGCCTGGATGCTGCACTGCGCCAGCGCATGGCCTTCCTCCTGGATCGTGTCGGCCTGCCCAAGGATGCCCTCAGCCGCTATCCGCACCAGTTCTCCGGCGGCCAAAGGCAGCGCCTCTGCATTGCCCGGGCCCTGATGCTCAATCCCGACGTCGTGGTGCTGGACGAGGCGGTTTCCGCGCTCGACGTTTCGGTGCAGGCCCGGGTGCTCGACCTTCTCATCGACCTGCAGCACGAATTCGGCCTCGCCTATCTCTTCATCTCGCATGACATGGCGGTTGTCGAACGCATTGCGCACCGCATCGCAGTGATGTTCGCCGGCCAGGTGGTGGAGATCGGCAATGCCCGCGCCGTGCTGGCCGAGCCGCAGCACAGCTACACCAGGCGGCTGATTGCCGCCGTTCCGGCGATCGAGCGCCGCCGCCAGAGCTATGCCGTCGACATGACGCAGGTGCCCTCGCTGGTCCGCCCGCCCGGCTATGAACCGCCCGTGGCACGCTGGCGCGAGGCAGGCGAGGATCACCGCGTTCGTCTTGAGGAGCCGACATGACAAGTGTCGAAACAAGTGTCGAACAAAAACTCGACCGCGCCTTCGCCCCGCTTGCCCGGGCCATCGAGGCCGGGCGCATTCCCGGCGCCGTGCTGGGCGTGGTGGACCGTGCTGGCAATCGCGCGATCCGCGCCGCAGGCCAGGCCCAGACGGTTCCGATCCGCCGCCCTATGACCGAAAACACCTGGTTCGACCTTGCCTCGCTCACCAAGGTGCTGTTCACCACCGAACGCATCCTGGCCCTCGCCGAATCGGGGCGCATCGACCTCGACGCGCCGCTGACCTCGGTCCTCCCCGACTACCGGCACTACAACCTGGACAATTGGGAACGGAAGGTCACCTTCCGCCAGTGCCTGGGGCACCAGACGCCTTATCCGGCGGTGTTCCCACTCTATACCTATGGCCGGGATCCAGACCTGTTGCGCACCTTTCTGCTACAGCACGAATTTCCGGCTGGCGCGGCTGTCTATTCCGACGTCAATTTCATCCTCCTCGGCCTCGCGCTTGAGCGCATCGCGGGGAAGTGGATCCGCGAACACGACCCCGGCAAGGGGTTTGCCTGGTCGGCCGATCCGGCCGATGCAGCCGCCACCGAGGATTGCTACTGGCGCCATCGCGTGCTCGTGGGCGAGGTGCATGACGACAATTGCTCG
>CBFGPB010000089.1:0-9137 GCA_965650545.1 uncultured Devosia sp.
GCCATGCCCTTCCTCTTCGCCTCGATGAAGGTCGGCATTGCCATTTCGCTGATTGGCGCCGTGGTGGCCGAACTCTCCAATGCCTCGGGCGGGGGCCTTGGTGTGCGCCTCCTCACCGGCTCCTATAATGGCCAGACCGTGCAGATCTGGGCGGCCCTGTTCATCGCGGCGGGCCTCGCGGCCGTGCTGGTGGCGATTGTCGGCGGCGCCGAAAAATGGGTGAACGGGCGGATGGGGGTGCGGGCATGAGGCGCGATCTCTCCAGCCTGCAGCTCTATCTCGCTTTGGTGGCGGGCGGCCTGGGCCTTGCGGGTCTCGCCGCGAGCCTGCCGACGCTGGGAGCTGCGCCCCTCATGGCAGCGTTCTTCGCGCTTTCGGCGCTCTCGCTGCTGCGTCTCGTTCTGCCTTTGAGCCTCTGGATCGATGGGGCCCTGGCCGTGTTTGGCGCCGCGGTGCTGCTTGCCGCGCTGCCGGAGGGGTCGGCCATGCCAATCCATCACTGGCTGGCGCTCTTTGCCGCCTGGGCCTTTGCCTGGCTCTTCGTGGAGCGCCTGTCGGCGGCGATCAGGACCGGAAGACTGCCCGAAACCGGCACCGGACTTGTCATCCCCATTGTCTTCGGTCTGGCCTTGCTGGTGCTTTGGGAAGTGGTGACTCGCGGTGCCAATGTGCCGCCGGTGCTGCTGCCGCCGCCCTCGTCCATCTGGGCGCGCCTGACGGCCGAAGTGCCGACGCTCTGGGCCGATTTCGTCCAGACCTTCATCAAGTCCGTACTGCCCGGCTATGCCATCGGGTGCCTCGCCGGCCTCGTCGTGGCCATTGCCGTCGACCGCTCGCCCTTCCTCAAGGCCGGGGTCATGCCGATCGGCAATTTCATGTCGGCTCTGCCGATCATCGGCATCGCGCCGATCATGGTCATGTGGTTCGGCTTCGACTGGCAGTCCAAGGCCGCCGTCGTCGTCGCCATGACCTTCTTCCCCATGCTGGTCAACACCGTGGCGGGGCTCAATGCGGCCTCGGCCATGGAGCGCGACCTCATGACCACCTATGCCGCCTCCTATTGGCAAACCCTTATGAAGCTCAGGCTCCCCGCTGCGGGCCCCTTCATATTCAACGCCCTCAAGATCAACTCGACTTTGGCCTTGATCGGCGCAATCGTAGCGGAATTCTTCGGGACGCCCATCGTGGGAATGGGCTTCCGGATTTCGACCGGGGTGGGGCGTCTCGCCATCGACCTGGTCTGGGCGGAGATCGCTGTTGCGGCGGTCGCGGGGTCCGCCTTCTACGGGGTGATCGCCCTCATCGAGAGGGGCGTCACCTTCTGGCATCCGTCCGTCCGTGGTGGACGGACGTAACAGGGAATGGGAACGAAAATGAAGAAACTGATCGCAGGCTTGCTCACCGGCGCCATGGCACTGGGCATTGCTCCGGCCTTTGCCCAGGACGCGCTGACGCTGCAACTGAAGTGGGTGACTCAGGCCCAGTTCGCCGGCTATCTCGTCGCCGAATCCAAGGGTTTCTATGACGAGGAAAACCTCGACATCACCATCCTGCCCGGCGGCCCCAATATTGCCCCGCCGCAGGTGATTGCGGGCGGTGGCGCCGACATCATCGTGGAATGGATGGCAGCGGCCTCCGCGGCGCGCGACAATGGCGTGCCGCTGGTCAACATCGCCCAGCCCTTCAAGCGCTCGGGCCTGATGATGATCTGCCCCAAGGAAACCGGGATTACCGAAGTGGCGGATTTCCCCGGCCATACGCTGGGCGTCTGGTTCTTCGGCAATGAATATCCGTTCTTTGCCTGGATGAACAAGGAAGGCATCCCGACCGATGGTTCGGAAGGCGGCGTCACCGTGCTCCAGCAGAGCTTCGACATCCAGCCCATGATCCAAGGCCAGGCCGACTGCATCTCGGTCATGACCTATAACGAATATGGCCAGGCGCTCGATGCCGGCTATGGCCCGGATAACCTGACCATCTTCAACTATACCGAAATGGGCAATGACCTGCTCGAAGACGGCCTCTACGTCATGGAGGAGACGCTCTCCGACCCGGCCAAGGTGGACGCCTATACCCGCTTCGTGAAGGCCTCGATGAAGGGCTGGCAATATGCCCTCGAAAATCCCGAGGAAGCCGCGCAGATCGTCGTCGACATGGATGAGACCGGTGCCGCAACGCTTGAGCATCAGCTCTACATGGTGGGCGAGGTGTCCAAGCTCGTCGATGCCGCCGATCCGGCGCTCGACATGGCCACCTACGACCGCACCATCAAGGCGCTGCTCGACCAGGGCATCATCAAGGCCCAGCCGGAAGGCGCCTACACCACCGTCGTTACCGATGCGCTGAAGTAGGCATCGTCTTCATCGTTTTCATGAGCGGGCGGGGAGCGATCCCCGCCCTTTCTTTTGCACTGCGCCTTGCCGCATTCGGAACAAAATCTGTTCGCGCGCCGTTGCATGACCACTTGTGACAATAACAAGAGGGTCATCCCATGAACTCCATCATCTATCTCGTCGGCCTCGTCGTCATCGTCATGGCCATCCTGTCCTTCATCGGCCTCGCCTGAGCGCTAGGGGAGGACAAACCATGAGCATGGACACACCGGCGGGCATCGCCGTCGTCGAAACCACCACCGCCGCGGCCCCCGCCGAAACCAGCTATGTCGACTGGCCTTCCATCATTGCCGGCATTGTCTTCGCCTCGGCCATCTCGCTGGTGCTGATCAGCTTCGGCTCGGCCATCGGCCTCAACTTCCTCGATTTCAACGCCCGTGAGGGTGCGGCGCCCATCCTGATCGGCATCGGTGCCGCCAGCTGGTTCCTCTGGGTGCAGATCTCGAGCTTCATGGCCGGTGGTTATCTCACCGGTCGGCTGCGCCGCCGCAACTATGACGCCAGCGAGGACGAGAGCGACATGCGCGATGGCGCCCATGGCCTGCTCGTCTGGGGTGGCGCGATGATCGTGGGTGCCGTGCTGGCCCTGAGCGGCATCGGTGCGGCCGCCAATATGGCCGGCAGTGCCGTGGCCACGGCCACAGTCGCGGCCTCGAATGTGGCCGAAGGGGAAGCGGACCTCGCCGATCCCAACGCCTATTTCGTCGATACGCTGTTCCGCAGCGAAACGCCGGCGGCCGATACGGGTATCGCCCGTGACGAGGCCGGCCGCATCTTTGCCCGGGCAGCCCTGGGCGACGGCACGGTCGCCGATGAGGATCGCACCTATCTGGTCAATGTGGTGGCCGCCAATACCGGCCTTGCCCCGGAAGAGGCCCAGGCCCGAGTCGATACGGTCATTGCCAATGTCGAGGCGGCCCGCCAGGAGGCCATCGAGGCGGCGCGGATCGCCCGCAATACCGCGATCATCGCGGCCTTCCTTCTCGCGGCGTCGTCGCTGGTCTCGGCCATCGGCGCCTATTGGGCGGCCCAGAAGGGCGGCAATCACCGCGACAACAACACCATCTTTGCCGACGTGTTCCGCCGGTTCTAAGCGAGGGAAAGGAGACGAAAGATGTTCAAGGGTCTTGCCCTCTGGCTGCTCGGCGTGCCGATCTGGCTGATCATCATCATTTTCCTGGTCACCTGACCGGGCGTGGTCAGGGCGGGGAGCGATCCCCGCCCTTTCATTTGGCCCGCAAGCCGCGAATGACGGCCTTCATCGCCTTGCGATAGCCATCAACCTGATCGGGGGGCGCCAGGGCGGCCCGGTCGAAAAGGGCGTTGAGGAGGTGGGCCAGCGGCAGAGCCGGGAGGTCGCGGATGGCCCCGGCGGCGATGGCCGCCTCCACGCCTTCGATCAGGGTCTGCAGCCCGTGACGGGCATCGATGGCATCCACCGCATCCCGCCCCAGCACGGCAGGCGCATCGATGATGAGGATGCGCCGCCGCCCCGCATCCTGCATGGCGTCGAGAAACCCCTCGCCGCCCCGGATCAAGGCCTTGATGGGGCCCGGCTCCTCATCGCCGGCCTCGGCAGCCTGGTGGATGGTGAGGGCCAGGAGCGCGTGTTCCTCCTCGACCACGGCTGCAAACAAAGCCTGCTTGTCGGCAAAGTGATGATAGAGCGCGCCGCGCGTGACACCGGCCGCCTTGACGATGTCCGGCGTGCTGGTTTCGGCATAGCCCTTCTCGGCAAAGAGCGCTCTGGCCGCGGCCAGCAGCTGCCTTCGCGTCGATGCACGACGCTCTTCCTGACTCCGCACCACCCTTTGCATACATACAGCCTGTTTGTAATTTGACTAACCGACATGCAGTCTGTATCTAAATGAGGTGAGATGCAAGGAGACACAAGATGTTCAGCAACCTTTATCCGCTCATCCAGGTGCGCGACGTCGCGGCCACCGCAGCCTTTTACATCCAGCATTTCGGCTTTACGCCGGTTTTCGAAAGCGACTGGTATGTGCAGTTGCGCGGCGGCGACAGACAGAACGAGCTCGCCATCATCGGCTTTGACCATGAGTCCATTCCGCCAGCTGGCCGCCAGCCGACCAGCGGGTTGATCCTGAGCTTAGAAGTGGCCGATGCGGCAGCGGATGCAGTGCGGCTGGCGGATGCCGGCGTCCCCATCGTGCAGGCGCTACGCGACGAGGTCTTTGGGCAGCGCCACTTCATCGCCGCCGACCCCAATGGTATCTTCGTCGACGTCATCACCCCGATCGAGCCCGATCCGGACTGGCTGGCCCAGCAGGGTTAGGCAGGGCGCGGCCTGTCGCCTCATTGCGGTTGGCGCTCGCGGCACCTAGCTCTGGGGGACCTTTTCTCCCAGAGTATTGCCATGACCGACACCGTTGCCATGCACCAGACGCTTTCCGACTTCTCCGCCAATCGCCTCGACGGCCGGCACCAATCCCTCGCCGACTATGCCGGGCAGGTCGTGCTGGTGGTCAATGTCGCCAGCCAATGCGGCTTCACTCCGCAATACGAGGGGCTGGAGAGCCTTTACCGGACATACAAGGATCGTGGCCTGGTCGTTCTCGGCTTCCCCTGCAACCAGTTCGGCGAGCAGGAACAGGGTACAAGCGAGGAAATCGCCCAGTTCTGCGCGCTCAACTTCGGGGTCAGCTTCCCCATGTTCGAGCGCATTGACGTCAATGGCGAAAACGCCCTGCCGCTCTTCGACTGGCTCAAGGCCTCCGCTCCGGGTCTTCTGGGCAGCGAGGCGATCAAGTGGAATTTCACCAAGTTCCTGGTGGGGCGCGACGGTCGGGTCGTGCAACGCTATGCGCCGACCACCGAGCCGTCCGAGATCGGGCCGGATATCGAACGCCTCCTCTAGCACCCAACCCCTTCGCCTTGATCACATTCTTTCCGCCGTGGAACGCTTTTCCGGCGGGCCCGTTCGTCTGGCAAGGGGCGGATAAGAGCGGCTTTCCCCAGGCCGCTCCCCTTGCCAGAGGCGATGTTCGCGTCGCCGCACGAAAGGAAGACAACAATGAAGAAGACCCTTATGGCCTCCGTGGCCGCAATTTCGCTTGGCCTTTCCATGCCCGCCTTTGCCCAGGATAGCGGCGTGGTCAATCCCGATGCCGGCGCGGCCATCGGCCTGACCGGCGGTGCCGCGGGCGGCGCCACGATCGGCTTCCTGGCCGGTGGCCCGGTTGGCGCCATCATTGGCGGCTTTGCCGGTGCCGTGATCGGCGCCGAGGCCGGTATTGCCACCTCGACCATCGAATATGCAGGCAACAACCCGGTCGAGCCGGTCGTCATCGAAGGTTCGCTCGATGTCGGCGCCACCGTTCCGACCGGCGTGACCATCTATCCGGTCGAAGGTGACCCGGCCTATGGCTATTTCTATGCCAATGGCCGCGTCTGGATCGTGGAACTGGCGTCCAACACGCTGGTCTATTCCCCGGGCTTCGTGGTGAGCCAGTCGGCTGCCGATTTTGCCATTGCCAATCCCATCGACCCGGTGACGGTCGAGGGTGACGTCGTGGTCGGATACGCCCTGCCCGATGGCACGACCATCACCCCCATCCCCGACGATCCGTACTATGGCTATGTCTATATCGATGGCCGCGCGGCGCTGGTGGACAATTCCACCCGCACCGTGGTCTGGGTGAATTAAGCACCTGCGACCGTGTCGACAGCCGCCCGGACCCAGAAGTCCGGGCGGCTTTGCTTTGTGCGGCCAATGCTTTAGATTTCGTCCCTGACGTTCGGACGGCGGGGTCCGAAGGATGCGTGGAGGCGGGGGCCCATGGCCGACATTCTTGAATATTGCGCTGATCTCAAAGAAGTGCGCTTCAAATCGGGCCAGGACATGCTGCCCGAAGGCGATCGGCTGGGAAAGCTGCTCGTGCTCATCGAGGGCCAGGTCGAGATCATCCGCGAGCGCACCCAGGTGACGCTGGTGGACGAGCCCGGTTCGGTCTTCGGGGAAATGGCCGTGCTGCTCGACATGCCGCATTCGGCCACGGTCAAGGCGCTCTCGGCCGTCCGGGCCTATGAAATTCCCGACGCGCTGACCTTTCTCGAAGCGCATCCCGAAATGAGCCTGCACATCGCCACCATGCTGGCGCGGCGCCTCTACTACACCACTTCCTATCTGGTCGACCTGCAGCAGCAGGCCGCCGGCAAGCGGCAGGATCTCGACCTCGTCGACCAGATCCTGTCGAGCCTCGTCGACCCGGCCGAGACCGGCAAGAAACGGAAATGACGGGAAAGCCCGCGGTGACCATCGCCTATTGCACCCAGTGCAACTGGCTGCTGCGCTCGGGCTGGATGGCGCAGGAACTGCTGTCCACCTTTGCCACCGAACTGGGGCAGGTGACCCTTATCCCCGGCACGGGCGGCATTTTCGAGATCCACCTCGATGGCGAGCTGATCTGGGAGCGCAAGCGCGATGGCGGCTTCCCCGATATCCGCCTCCTTAAGCAGATGGTGCGCGACCGGATCGACCCCGACCGCGACCTCGGCCATGTCGACCGCATCAATCTCGAACAGTAAAGCCTTCCCAATTGCTGTAACTGCGCTAGTCTTGTCGTGGTGAGGTATCCAGGGAGGCCAGCGTCATGGCACACAAGTTCAACATCACTGCCGCCGCCAGTGACCAGTTCAAGTTCGACTTCTCCTACAATTCGGAAAAGATCTTCTGGTCGGAAAACTACAAGCAGAAGGCCAGCGCCAAGAACGGCGTTGAGTCGCTGAAAAAGAATGCCCCCGATGCCGCAATCGTCGATGTGTCCAAGGGAGAGACCGGGTCGGGCTACCGCTTCGAAATCGTCGAGAGCAAGGACGGCCAGCATTTCGTGCGTTTCGTTGCGGCCAATGGCGAGACCATGGCCCGCACCGAGACCTATGCCTCCAAGGCCGGCGCCAAGAACGCCATCGAATCGCTGAAGAAAAACGGGCCCGGCGCCGAGGTTGTCGACGCCTGACGCGTCTGCCCCATTCCCAAAGCTGACCAGATTGATCTAGTCTCCCGGCGAACCATTTCCGGGAGACGTCAATCAGATGATCAACAAGTCCCTTCTTCTCGCCGGTGCCGCCCTGGTGCTGGCCGCACTGCCGGCTGCTGCGCAGGACCTGCCGGACCTCGGCGGCCGCACCATCCATGCAGTCACCGAGAATGCCTATTATCCGCTCAACTTCGCCGGCCCGGACGGGCAGGGCATCGGGCTCGAATATGACGTGATCAACGAGGCCGCCAAGCGTCTCAATGCCGTGGTGGAATGGGACCTGACGGCCTGGGACGTGATGATCGAAAGCGTGCGCACCGGCCAGTTCGACATTGGCGCCGACGGCATCACCATCACCGAAGAGCGCGAAGAGCAGATCGACTTCACCGAACCCTTCATCACGGTCGAGCAGTATTTCCTTGTCCGCGCCGATGAAGAACGGATCACCGGGCCGGAAAGCTTTGCCGAGAACACCGACCTCCTGTTCGGCGCCCAGGCCGGCACCTCGTCCTTCTACACCGCCATCTACGACATCCTGGACGGCGACGAGGCCAATCCGCGGGTCAAGACCTTCGACAGTTTCGGTGCCGCGGTGCAGGCCCTCAAGGCCGGCGATGTCGACGCGGTGATTGCCGACCAGGCGGCCTCGGCCGGCTATATCGGCGCCGATCCCGGGGCGTTCAAACAGGCGGGTGCTGCCATCAAGTCCGACCCCTTCGGCTTCATCCTCACGCCCGGCTCGGACCTGGTCGAGCCCTTCAATGCCGCCATCGCCCAGATGAAGGCCGATGGCTGGCTCGACGAGCGCATCAACTACTGGTTCTTCGAATACGCGGCGGAGTAATTTCCGTCGCCATCACATACTCAGGCTCGCTCCCTCCCCCTTGCGGGGAGGGATGGGGTGGGGGTATCGCTTGCTCGATCCCATCCGCTTTGACACGACATCCAGTGTGTCGGCACCCCCACCCAGCCTCCCCCGTCCAGGGGGAGGAGCCGCATCGAGCGTGCCACCACCCATGACCTATCGCCCCCGCTCGCCATCGCTGTTTGCCCGCCTGCCCTATTGGCTGCTGGCCATCGGGCTGCTCTTTGTGCTTGGTCTTTGGGCCATCACCAGCAACCAGACCTATGGCGAAATTTTCCGCACGCTTTCGGGCGGGGTCATCACCACGCTCTGGGTGACCATGCTGGCCTTTTTCGCCGCGACGGTGCTTGGCCTCCTCGTGGCGCTGGCGCGGACCTCGGGGCATCGTGTGCTACGCGAGCTCGCGACCTTCTATGTCGAGATCATCCGCGGCATCCCCATCCTGGTCTTTCTCTTCTACATCGCCTTCGTTGCCGCCCCGGCCATGGTTGCCGGCTTCAACTGGGTCTTCTCGCCGCTGATTGGCGCGGGCCTTGTCGAACCGGCCACGGTGCGTGGCTTCGATTTCGTCTGGCGTGCCATCTTTGCGCTCACCGTCTGCTACTCGGCCTTCATCGCCGAAATCTTCCGCGCCGGCATCGAGGCGGTGGGGCGCGGCCAGATCGAGGCGGCCCGCTCGCTCGGCCTCTCGCGCTGGCATTGTTTCCGTCACATCATCTTTCCCCAGGCGCTGCGCACCATATTGCCGCCGCTGGGCAATGACTTCGTCTCCATGGTCAAGGATTCGGCGCTGGTCTCGGCACTGGGCGTCCAGGACATTACCCAGCTCGGAAAACTCTCGGCCTCGTCGAGCTTTCTCTTCTTCGAGACCTACAATGT
>CBFGPB010000090.1:0-9115 GCA_965650545.1 uncultured Devosia sp.
GCTTGCGCATGGCCCAGCTTTCGCAGCTGATGCGCATGGCTTCGTCGCGCAGGGCAGTGAGTTCAGGCGAGAGGCTCATGCGGGGCCCGCCTTCTTGGCGCGGATAGCCGCCCAGTCGGGGCGATGACGAATCTGCCCGGCATCAATGGCATCTGCCAGAGCGCGGTACCCGTCGGCGTTGACGACAATGAACGCGTCTTCACTACCAGGCTGGTCGCCGGTCGGCTCCATCAGGCCGCGTTTGACCAGGGCGCGCGAAAGCTCGTTGGGCACGACCAGCGCACAACCGACATTGGCCATCGTCGCAAGAAATTCAGCCTGCCGCTTCCCGAGCCTAGCCATGCTGCACCGCCTGGCGCCTGCCGTTCCACGCGGCTATTGCCAATGCTGGCGTCAAATGGCCTGGATAGTCGCCATGTTGAGCGCCGCACGGGCACGCGACAAAAAAGAAGTCTGTCTGGTCCCACCCCTCTTCAATCGCATCCTGCGGGGTAAACTCGCACTCAACGATCTCCGCCTCGTGGCCGCCACAAAACGGACAGGGCGCGATCAAATCTATGCCGCTCATGCCGACCCCTCGGTGTTATCTACGATCTTGGCCGCTTCACGCAGATCGCGGGCCAGATCGTCGAAATGCTTCCAGTAGGGGCTAGGGAACGGCCTCGGGTACTTTGCATTGCCGCGATAGCGGTACCGCTCCCGCATCTGCTCGGCATTTTTGGCGTGCAGGATCAACCTGCCGGACAACGTCTCAACCATCGGTGCGCCTGAATCTCGCCAGCCGCGCCCGCGCCTGTTCCCGCGTCTCACCGGGGATTACCCGGCGCGCTTCCATGGCTTCCTTGCTATCGATGAAGGGCCGGGGCGCCATCTGTGCCAGTTGCCGCCGCAGGCGACGCTGCCGGAACCAGTTTCGGATCATGCCAATCATGCCGCCACCGCCTCCCTGAAATAGCCCTCGTCCTGCAGCACGCGCAGCAGGCGCCGGGCCTGCTTCTGGGCCGAGGCGTCAACAGCGTCGATATTGGCCATCTCGACCACCGTGCCATCGAGCCCATAGATCGCCTGCTGCGCCTGGTCGAAGGGGGAACCGGGGGTGAAAAGATAGATCTGCTGCGCTTCGAGCTCGGCGAGCAGGTAAAAGACGATGAGGCCAAACTTGGCGCAGCTCGTCTCGTCCCGCATGAAGGGCGCCATGATCCGGTCATAGACCGACCAGGAGCGCCGGGCGAGCCGACGCACGTCGGCGTCAGGCTTGCCGCTCAGCTGCTCCGCCTCGGCCGCCTTGAGCCATGCCGTCAGCTGCTGCGCCTCGGCCGAGGAGGGATCGGCCACCCCGAAATGCACCACGCTCAGCAAAAGGCGGATGGGAAGGAGGGATTCGATAATGGATCGATCGCTGCGGTAGGCCATCACGAACACCCCGTGGTCTGGCCGCAGCTTTCGCAGACAAGGCAGGATCCATTGCGCTTGACCTGCATGGATTGGCAGAAGCTGCAGGGATCTCCGACATACCCGGCGCCACGCGCCACCTCCCGGCTCAGCGCCGGCAGCGGCAGCGAGACGGGAATGGCTTCCGAGGCCAGCAGCACCGCAGGCGGCGGCGCCGGGATGGGCGCGGGCGCAACCACGTCCGCCACCTGCCCGGCATCCCACGCGATCAGCAGGTCACTGGCGACGGCAGCATGACCGTGGCCATTGAGCCAGGCGAGAATGGCATTGCAGGCGGCCATCGAGCCCTGCTCGAAGCCGGTATCGTGGCAACGGCGCGTGAGGGTTGCGAGGTCGGTCATTCCGCTGCCTCCTGGACGGCAGCCGCGTCCGACCCCGGCCCGTCATAGCTGACATTGCGCAGCGCGATCGGCAGCCAACCATGCTCGACAGCCAGCTTGGCGGTCGTGGCCGCCATATCTGCCTTCTTGCCGTCCTTGATGGTCTCGCCGGTGATTTCCTTGAAGGCCGCCGCGATGAGGGGCTTCTTGACCCCATCGAAATAGGTGGCCGCTTCAAATTCGGGGAAGTCGCGTGGTTCGACGATCTCTACCAGTTGCGCCACCAGCGCCCGCCGCCCTTCCTCGGAGTTTGAGGAGTACCGCCATTTGGGGTCGAGGAAACTGTCCCGGACATCCAGGGTGTTGGCAAACATGCGGGCGATCGCACCCAACAACTCTTCGTCGGGCATCTCGTCGAAATACCGGAACGCTTCCAAGAGGCCCTGCTTGCCGTCTCGCGAAGGATCGGTGGCATGTCCCACGCTCAAATGCGCCGGCAAGTGTCCGCCGCCCTGCCCAACGGCCATGCAGGCAGCCAGAAGCGGCAATGCCAGGTCGGGGTCCGCCGCCACTTCGGTACGAATGGAATCGGAAAGCGCGCTCGAGAGATATTCAGAGATCGTCGGCCCGACAGCCGCAGGATCCTCAGGCGGGAGCGCTGCCTTGACGGTCGAACCCTTGTCGGCCTTGCGCGGTCCGCCAATGCCAAACATGGCCCGGCCATCTTCGGGGTAGTAGACGACGCCAAAGGCGCCACGCTTTTCCGGTGGATAGACCGGCTGGTTGCGCGCCTCGATTTCATCCCGCTCGGCGATAAGCTTGGCCGCACGCGGATCGTCCGCCATCACGCCTTCATCGCCGAGGGCATCCAGTTCGCCCTCAATCGCTTCAAGGCGCGACTGATCCTCATCGCTCGGATGAACTTGCTCTGGATAGAGTCGGTCGCGCCCCCAGAGATCCGGCACATCTCCTGCAGGTTTGGCCCAACCCCATCCCTCGGCGAGCCACTCGCCAATCTGGTCGGCCCATTTCGCCTCAACCAACTGGGTGATGATCTCGCGGCTGGTCCAGTAGGCATGGCTTTCGAAGAGATCCGCGACGACTTCGCCGCCGGCAGCGAGGTAAGCGTCCTTGCCGATCAGCTTGGCCAATCCGCTGTCGCTGCGCAGGTAATGTTCGGTGATCTCCCGTCGCACGCTATAGGCGTAGAGGGACCGCGAGGCCTTTAGCGCCTTGAAAACCTCGATCTGCCTGCCCGGCTCAGCAACAGTGAAGGCTTGAGCAGTATCGAAATTGATCTCGCCGGCATCGAGCGCGTCCAGGACTTGCGGATGCAAGGCGGCGAGCTTTAGCCGCTGTTGCACCCGCGTGGTCGGCACGCCGAAACGCAGGGCAATCCCCTTGGCATCAAGCCCATCCTCGAAGAGTCGACCATAGGCCCGCACTTCATCGACCGGCGAGACCGGCACGCGCTCGACATTCTCGACGATGCTGAGCTCATGCGCCCGGGCGTCGTCGATCATGTCGACAATGACAGGAACGGGATAATTGCCATCGATCTTGCCATCGGACTGCAACGCCTGCAGGGCCATCAACCGACGATTGCCGGCGACCACTTCGTAAAAGGCGTCATCGACGATGCGCACCCGCAGCGACTGAACAACCCCATGCGCCAGGATCGACGCCTTGAGTTCGTCCAGGGCGCTGTCGCGGCCGCTGCGCCGGGCATTGATGGAGTCGCCGGCGCGCAGCTCGTGCAACGCAATGGTCTTACTGACGGCCTGCGGGGCGGCCGAGGTCTTGGGCTTAGCCATCATGCCGCCTCCCCAAAATAGATAATGTTGGAGGAGAGCCCCTTATTGTAGAGCTCGGTGATCGTCCGGGCCAAAACTGTGTCGGCGGAACCACCTGACAGCTTGCGGAATGCCTCGGCATGCGCTGTCAGCTCCACGAAACTCTTGGGCGAAAGCACTTTGACCAGGCGGTCGTGATCGATCTTGTCGCTGGCCCGAAAGATACGCGCCAGCGCAGTGATCAAGCTGCCACGCAGCGACTTGGCATCCTTTGGCCAGGCGGCGCGGATGGTCTTGAGTGCGTCGACGGTAGCACTCTCGCCATACCGGGTAATGGCGCGCCCCACGGCGGTGACGGCCATAGTGTGCCCGGGGCGATACTCGCCGGCTGCTGCGCAAACTTCGCACCCAGCCCGGTCCAGAACCGCCTTCACCTGCAGGGTGTGCGGATCTTCGGAGGCAAGCCCCGCCCAATAGATTTCAATGGTGGAAACGGCCCGACGGGCCCGGTTGATGACCAGGAAGTTTTCTGCCTCGCCGGCAGTACCCTCGAGCGCGATGATCAGCGCGGGAACATGGGTCACTTGCGGGTGCAGCTGCGCGGCCTTCACCCGGTGCTGCCCGTCGGTCACGTTGAAGCGCCCGTCCGGCTTTTGCGCAAGTACAATGGCCCCGAAATGGTCCCAGCGGAAATTGGCCAGGATCTTCTCGACACTGCGGCCGTCCACATCGCGCTGATAGTTATGGTCAACGTCGATCAGGTCGCAATCGACCCAATCCAGCTTCGGCCTCTGGCCAATGCTCGTCCTGATTTCACTCACGTCTGGTTCCCTCCGACGATGCGATAGCCCCTGCCCCAGACCGTGCCGATTTCTAGGCCGAGGGGTTTGAGCTTCTTGCGGGTTTTGCAGATGAAGACGTCGACGATCTTGAGTTCGCGATCATCGAATCCGAGGCCGCTCGTGGCGGCCAGGAGCTGCTCTTTGGTGAGGGTCCGTGGGCGCGCGGTCCACAAGGCCTCGAACAGGGCGTGCTCGGCATTGGTCAACACGGCGGCATGACCATTGCCGACGACAATACCCGCTTCCAGGTCGACGCGGATTTCGCTGTCCGGACGCAAGGCCGAGCCACAGGTTGGGCAAGAGCAGTTCATCGTCCCACCTCAATCGGCACATATCTGCGATTGTGAAAGTCCGGCCCGCCATCGGCATGGACGGTCAGCCGCTTGAACTGCGCGATGGCTTCCTCGAGCTGCTGCACCTGGCCGGCGTCATAGTCGGCTATCACCAGGCCGCCATCGGTCTCGACCAGCAGGCGATGATCGCCTGAAGGGTCAAGCTGGGCGCGCGGATGAATGATCGGCGCGTGATATTGCGGGCCGCGCCTCATGCCTCACCCGCCTTGCGCGCCTGCGCCTCGGCAGAGCGCGCGGCATTGAGCTGGTTCATGTGCTCGATGCTTGTCAGTCCCAGCCGGTTGAGCCAGGTCTTGACTGTGCCCAGTGGGTGCTGAAGGTCCAGCGCCAGGATCATCGGCGAAACGCCAGCGGCACGCCCTGCACGTAGGGCGTTCTCGGCCTCTCCCATGCTCAGCTTGCCAAACTTGGGCGCCAGGAGTGCTATCTGGCCTTCGTAGGCTTCGCGCAATTTGGCAGCATGGGTGAAGATGTGAGGGGCGGACTGTGTCCCTTGTTTCAGGTCTCCAATGTCGCCATCACTGGCGAGAGGTTGACCGCCGGAGGCCTCGCGAGCCGTGCCGGACCCCTCTTGGGTATTCTCTTCCGGAGCCTCATAACCCCAGCGCACCCAGCCCGGCCGCGCCACGCGGGCATTGAGCTCGATCCTGGGCAGCGTGGGGAAATAGGCTTCGATGACCTCGTAGAACTTTTCCGGCTTTGCCGAGTGGCCGCCAACCGGCGCTTCGATGACCGAGGGGAACTGATCGCCCATGGCGGGCGCCGGCACCTTGCCGCGCGTACCGACAAGCAGCAGCTCGTGCTGGTTGCGGAACCAGTAGCCGGTACCGATCCGGTCCTTGGCCCAGATCATGTGCGACTTGTACGCAAAGCCCCACGCCGCCATGACCTCGAGCGCCTGCGGCAGCATCGGCACAGTGGCCCAGAGGAACAGCACGCAATCGTCTGCTGCAAGCGATCCGACGTCGCGATCCTTGATCACGTCGAGGCCCGAGGTCGGATAGTGGTTGTCGGCCGAGCGGTCCATGCCGTTTTCCGACCAGGTGCCGAACTGCCATTCCGGGTCGGCATAAATCACGCCAAAGCGGGCTTCCGGCAGAGCCACCTGTTTCCGGCCCAGTTCCGCTTCCCGCTCGGCCCGCGCGGCCTTTTTCCCGGCCGTCGAAACATCCTTGGCCGGGTTGATGACGATGGCATCGCTCGACAAGATCCTGTCGCGTGCCCGCTCGACGACGTGCTCGAAAGCATCATCGGCCAGCGCCGCCGCCTTCTGCGCACGGCTCGAGAGCTTCTTGTCGACACCGATCTCGGCCAGCGTGAACGGGGTGTTGTCAAAAACCGGTTCCGCGTCGGCACCGGTTTCCGGTTCCGTCAGATTGCTGTTGGCGGGGCGCCCGCCCTTGCTGAGCAGGCCACCATCCTTTGCCGCGCGCAGCATGATCCCCAGCTTGCGCTCGGCCCGGGCGACAATCTCGGCGGCATCCGCCTGCAGGCGACGATCGTTGGCGATCTTGGCATAGGCAGCGGCCTTTTCGGCCGCGCTGTGGATCTGCGTCACCTCGTCGAACCGGACGGCGGCCGCCAGGGCTTCCTTGGCGTGTTCATAGACGGCGAGCTGGGTCATTGCACACCCTCGCGGAGGATGGCCTCGAACAGGTCGGCAGCGCTGCGCAATGCGGCAACGACATGACGCAGGGTTTCGCGATCGTGGATTTCGGTCGGGTGCAGGCCGCCCTCGATGGCGGTTGCCATGCCCACGGCAGCGGAAAGACTCGTGCGAGCGCAGATCAGCGCGTCGTCGCACGGAGACCCATCGCCCGCGATGACCTGGCGCGTGAAACCCGCAACGCGGCGTGCAATCCCGGCGTCATAGTCGAATTCCGACAATGCCGAGTCCGCAGCGTCGATCGCATGAGTGATCCGCTGGCTCATGCCCCACCCTCCGCCTCGGCCATAACCTGCAGTTTCAGCGCCGCCAGCTTGCCCAGCGCCTGGTCGATTTCATCGCCGATAGCGCGCGCCTCGGGCTTGCTGAGCTTGCCGTCGCCCAGCGCATCGGCCAGTTCGACAAACACCTGGCTGGTTTCCTTGAGCGCCGCGGCCGTCACCTGGCCGAGCGCCGTGCCCGAGCCGACGGCGCGCGGCACCGGCACCAGGAGGTGCCCGCTCATTTCGGCCAGCGCGCGGGTAAGAACCGGCTGCTCGCATTCGCTTTCGAGGTCGGCGACGACATCGATGGGCATGAACCGGTCTTCATTGTCGGGATGGGCAGAGCCATAACGGCTGACACTTTGATGGTCGCCCCGCGTCACCGCCGCGGCGGCCACGGCGCCACCAGCAGCGCCCACCAGGGCGCGGCTGGCCGCCTTGAGTTTCTGATAGTCGCTGGCGGGCAGTTGCCTTGCACTCATGGCGCACCCACGGCCCGGCTCGCGCCGTGACAGGCCGCATGCGCACGGCGCATGGTGGCATCATGAGCAAGCGTTTTCCCCACTACCAGCCCAGCACAGCCTTGCGGCAGGCCATTGAGGCCTTGAACCGAGCGAAAAAAGACCGGGCCGCCATGAAGGCGGGAGGAGGTCAGTCCCCCATGGCGCCCGGTCCAGTTCTGCCTATCCACATTCCCCCGGGCAGCGACGGGGGAAGCGTCACAGGCCACGCCACCACGCCGGGGCGAGAGAGCGCCAATGCAGAACCCGCGCAAGGGCAACGCGGGCCAATCGGGGAACGACCGAAGGGCAATGGCGCGCTCACGTCCGGGCGCGACTTTTCGGAGTTGGATGACGATGCGTGAGGCCCTCATTGTGGCCTCCTGGCAACAGGCTCGGACACGAGCCGTACCTTGGCCCCGGCAATCCGCACGAGGTCGACATGGCGCACGCCGGCGACGCGCATGTGGCGCAGGGCATCGGCCAGGGCCGCCCGCTCGGTTTTGGACATGGGCCGGACGCGGGTCATGGGGCGACCTCGGCAATGCCTTCATCCGCAAAGTCATTGGGTGTCACCGCGCCGCCGGTACCGCGTTGAATGCGCACCAGCAGGTCAAGGCGAGGCGACCGCTCTTTGGCCAGAAGCCGAGTGATCGTCGATGCGGGAACGTCGATCTCCGCGGCGAAAGCGGAGGCCGTCTTTCCATGCTCACGAAGGTACTGTTCCAGTTTCATGTTGCCACAATTGCCATGTGGCAAATCGATTTGTCAACTGGCAATTTGCCAATTGGCGCTGGTGGCAATTTGCAAACTGGCAAATATGGCGCACATGGCAAATCGCATCCGTGAAGTCCGCAAGACCAAGCACCTCACTCTCGAGGAATTGGCTGAAAGCACAGGCATCTCGACAAGCTACCTCTCGCGAATAGAAGGCGGCGGCAAAAGCACACGAGGCCTCAGCCTGGAGAACGCGCTTCGCATTGCGCGTGCGCTCCAATGCGAAGTGGTCGACATTACCGATGAATTCTCCGCCGAAGACATCGAGCACGCCTCAAAGCTGCCCCTGCCGCCCGGAACGCGCGCCCTTCCCACGGGTGACGTTCCGAATCTGACTATTCACGCCGGTCTGGGAAATGGCGGAGTCTCGGTTGTCGAAGCCAACGCGGAAACAGGCATCATTCCCGAGGATTTTCTGAGCGGCTTTTGGTCGTTCCCCGACGACATTCGCAGCGGCTTCAACCAGATCGGCAAAACGCATGCCCTGCCGGTCAAAGGCGACAGCATGGAACCCACCTTGCCAGGTGGCTCAACTGTCTTCGTCGACACCAGCCATGTCCTGCCTTCACCGCCTGACCTCTACGCGATCGACTATGGTGACGGATTGATGGTCAAGCGAATCGAGCTGATCCCCAGGACCTCTAAAGTGCGCGTCATCTCCGATAATGACCGCTATCAGTCATATGAAATGGACCGCGATGATCTGCAGGTCTATGGGCGGGTCGTCGCTTCGTTTCAGTGGCGCGGATGACAAAAGCACTGCTCACCGCAACCTGCTTGGCCATCCTGTTCACTGCCGGATACTTCGTGATGGCGGATCGAAGCGATCGGGAACGGGCATCGGCGGCGGCAGCATCCGCAGCCAGGATACGTGCCTGCAACGCTGCCCTTAAGAGTTATCAAACCGGCGTCAGAAATACCGCCGATATCAGTGTTTCCGAGTGCGTGGTGCAAGGAATTTTGGCTCCGGACGCACTAGGCGACTAGAAGAAATTGCCGTTTGGCAATTTGTCACTTGTCAATTTTGTTGCCATCTGGCAATTTCCTTCCAGTTTCACCACTGGAGGGCATCATGCCGCAACCCCAACAGACCACCGCCGCCATGATGGCCGATCTCTCGGCCCTGATGGTGGACCCGCCGCGTTCCGT
>CBFGPB010000091.1:0-9005 GCA_965650545.1 uncultured Devosia sp.
TCGCCGTCCACGTCTCTCTTTCTTCAATTCTTCACAATGTCAAAGAGCTGACCCATCGCCGTCGCCGGCTGACACGTCGGGCGGAAGCCATGCTTCCTGAATTCTTTCAGGGAACGCGATCTTGTTTCCGGTTGCCCGGCAGATCGTCTGCCCTGTCAGATTGCGTCGATCAGTGGGAGCAGCAAGTGCTCGCGTCGTCAACGCTGGCGGGTTGTATTCGAGACGTTTCCGCCTGTCAACACCCTATTTTCGCTTTTCGTTTTGAACCGAAACTCGAAAACCTGAAACCGAATTTACATTTGATTTCAGAGGCTTGCTTCGAAGTTTGCCGCCGTTTGGCGCCGCGCTCTTCAGCGATGGGCGGGTTATAGGGGGTGAGTTTTCGGATGGGAAGCCCCCTCGTGACAAAAGTGAGAAAAAACTCGATGCCACCCGGCATGCAATGTGGAAAAGTCGACTGAGTGACCAGAGATTTAGCCCGTCTGCCGCCGTTGCTCAGAAATGGGGGCATCCCTTGCAGGCGCCCGACGCATCCCATGGGACTCCCAGTTTTGCCGCATTTGTGCCCGATAGGCACCAAGCATTGCTAACATGCGCGCGCATACGTAGGTTACGCGCGGCGCGAATGCGCCTAAGCCGGCAATGATCGGCGGGGGACCCGACCTGGCAACGACCATAAGGATGGAGCGTTGAACGCAACGCAGAGACGACGCCACGTGGCGCTGCTGCATTCCACCGGATACGAGGACAGCCCGGCCCTGACCTTGCAGTCCACCGATGGAGAAATCCCACAGGGGCGCGAACTCAGCTTCGCCTGGCTCAGCGGCACGGTCATGACCGGCCTCACCAGCGTGCTGCTCATGGGCGCGGCACTCTATGTCTCCTTCCAGGGACAGGACACATTCTCCACCGCCTATGCGGCCCTCAACCTGGCCGCACCCCGCATCGACCAGCCGCTGGCCACCGATCTCACCTCCAAGACATCGCGCCTTCGCCCGGTTGCCGCAACCCGGTCCGATCGCGAGATCATAGAAGCGGCAACACGCCAGCTGGTCGACGGCCGTGAAATCATTCGCAACCAGCCCTTCGTCAGGATCAGCGCCACGCTGGCAACGACAAGCACGTCACTCTCTGCGGACGTGCCGGCCTATGATCCGGTCGCCATCCTCAACAAGACGCAGCCACTGACCAGTGCCGCCCTCGACATAGCAACGGACGTCTATGGGACGGACGTGGACGGCGAGGTTGCCGTCAACCAATCCAGCATGCCTGAGGGTTTTGTTCCGACCCGGTCCGTCTCCGACCAGATTGCCGCCGATTTCGTGCGCGGCATGGCCGGTGCGCAATTCTCCGTGGATGGCGGCACGCCCGTTCTGGCTTACGCCGCGCTGGCGCCAACCCTGCAGACCCTGTCCAATAGCGAGGCGGCCGGCGTCAGCGGCGTAGCCGAGAACGTCACGGTCGTCCCGAAAACTACACAGGCCTCCGGGGAGGGCCCGGGCCGCACCGAGCGCTTCCTTACCGTGCGCGAACTTGGTCCCCTTCGCGATACTCTTATGCGCAACGGCTTCACGGCAGCTCAGGTCGGCATGGTGGAAAATACGCTTGCCAACCTGATGCCTGCAGGTGGCCTGCCGGCAGGGATAAGGTTGCGCATCCTCTATGGGCCCCTTTCGCACTCGTCGGACAGCCTTGTGCCGTATCGCATGACGATCTACCGCCCTGAGGGCGCGCCCGGCGACCGGCACATCGCGACGGTGGCCCTGAGCGACAATGGCCAATATGTCGTTGGCCTGCAGCCCGACTGGGTCGATTTTCCGGCAGAGGACGTAGAGCAGATCAATGTGGGTAACCTGCCCACCATCTATCGCTCTATCTGGGAGACCGGTCGCAAGCACGACTTGAGCGACGAGACGATCGAGCGCATTATCGGCATGTTCGCCTATGACATCGACATGACCAAGCGCATCAGCGCCGGCGACACGATTGAAATCCTTGAAGCCGGCGACACGACGGAAGCAGCCGAAGATCAACTGCTCTATGTGAGTCTCACGCTCTCGGGCACCAAGCGCGAACTCTATCGCTTCAGCACCGACGACGGCGTCGTCGACTTCTATGATCCGGATGGCGAGACCGGCAAGCGCTTCCTCAATCGGCGTCCGCTCGAAGGCGGCGGCACGCTGCGTTCGCGCTTCGGCTACCGTATCCACCCGATCTTCAAGACCCGCCGGCTCCATACCGGGGTTGACCTGGCTGCCCGCACCGGCACGCCCATTTACGCGGCCGGCGACGGCGTGATCAGCTACTACAAGTGGCAATCGGGCTACGGCAACAAGGTCGAAATCCAGCACGTCAACGGCTACGAGACCGCCTATGGCCACATGTCGCGCTACGCCGATGGCCTGGGCGAAGGCTCCCGCGTGCGGCAAGGTCAAATCATCGGCTATGTCGGCTCGACTGGCCAGTCGACCGGTCCGCACCTGCATTTCGAGATCAAGATCAACGGCAATCTGGTCGATCCGCTCAGCGTCAAGCTGCCCAAGGACAATGTGCTGGCCGAACAATACCGTGACGAGTTCGAGCAGACGATTGCCCAGATCAACGACCTGATGGCGCGCGAGCCCGCTCCGGTGAACGTCGCTCAATCCAACTGACCGGACCTATTCCGGCCGGCTAACATAGACGGCCAGTTCATTGCCGCCGGGCTCACGGAAATGGAAGCGGCGCCCGCCCGGAAAATCAAACTGTGGCCTCGTGATCGTCCCGCCCGCTGCCAGTACCCGGCTTTCGGCCGCGTCCAGGTCATCGGTCTGCACCACCGCCATGGTGGCCGCCACCCTGTCCGCGCTGGCATCGACACCGCCATCGATGCCGGCCCCTTCTATGCCGTCATAGACCGGTCCATAGCTCACCGCGCCCCAGCCGAAGGCGGATTTGAAGAAGGCACTCGTTGCGCCCCGATCAGACGAGGGAAATTCAATATAGTCCAGTCGGTCACCCATATGCCCGCCTCCAAAGTGGCCTTTGCAGTCAACGAACGGTCCATTTGTTCGTGTTATGTTCTAGCCATGTCTCGATTGCTTGGCAAGTCGGTGCGATCTTCGATGTCGTCCTGATCCGGAAGCGAAAGGGGCCGATCAATCAGATCGGCCCCCTCGCATACTCACAGCTTACGCCGCGGCGTCGGCTTCGCCCTTGCCGCCGGGTAGCAGCACAATGCCGGTGTCATCAGCATCGACCACGACGCGACCGCCATCGCTGACCGTGCCCGACAGGATCTCCTCGGCTAGCTCGTCCTGCACTTCGCGCTGGATGACGCGCTTGAGCGGACGGGCGCCATAGGCCGGGTCGTAGCCTTCGTTGGCCAGCCACTCGCGGGCCTTGGGCGTCAGCTCCAGCGTGATGTCGCGATCCCTCAGCAGTGCTTCGAGCCGCCCGAACTGGATGTCGACGATATTGCCCATATGCTCCCGGCCGAGGCGGTGGAACAGCAGGATCTCGTCGATCCGGTTGAGGAATTCGGGCCGGAACGCAGCCTTGACCGCATCGAGCACCTTTCCGCGTACCAGTTCCACCGGCTCGCCATCCTTGAGCTCGACCAGGTATTCGGCGCCGAGGTTGGAGGTGAGGATAACCACCGTGTTGCGGAAGTCGACCGTGCGGCCCTGCCCGTCCGTCAGACGCCCGTCGTCGAGCACCTGCAGGAGGACATTGAACACGTCCGGATGCGCCTTTTCGATCTCGTCGAAGAGGATCACCTGATAGGGCCGGCGGCGAACCGCTTCGGTAAGCACCCCGCCTTCGTCATAGCCGACATAGCCCGGAGGGGCGCCGATGAGACGGGCTACCGAGTGCTTTTCCATGAACTCCGACATGTCGAGGCGCACCATGGCCGTCTCGTCGTCGAAGAGGAACTGCGCCAGTGCCTTGGTCAGTTCGGTCTTGCCCACGCCGGTTGGCCCGAGGAACATGAACGAGCCGATCGGCCGGTTCGGATCCTGGAGGCCGGCCCGCGAGCGGCGGACGGCCTTGGAGACAGCCTTGACCGCCTCGGCCTGACCAATGACGCGGGCGCTGAGCGAGCTTTCCATATGGAGAAGCTTCTCCTTTTCGCCTTCCATCATCCGATCGACCGGAATGCCGGTCCAGCGGCTGACAACCTGGGCAATGTCGCTGGCCTCGACGGTCTCCTTGGCCATGACCGGATCTGGCTTGCCGTCGCCATCTGCATCGTCGGCAGCGGCGAGCCGCTTCTCGAGATCGGGGATAACGCCATAGGCGAGCTCGCCCGCCTTGGCCAGGTCGCCTTGGCGCTGGGCAATTTCGAGTTGGCTGCGCGCCGCATCAAGCTCTTCCTTGAGCTTGGTCGAGCCCTGCAGGCGTTCCTTCTCTGCCAGCCATTTGGCCGAGAGGACCTGGGCCTGTTCCTCAAATCCCGACAGATCATGCTCGAGGCGTTCCAGCCGGGTGCGTGATCCCTCGTCGGTTTCCTTCTTCAGCGCCTCTCGTTCGATCTTGAGCTGCATGATCTTGCGATCAAGCTCGTCCAGCGCCTCGGGCTTGCTGTCAACGGCCATGCGCAATCGGGCCGCCGCCTCGTCCATAAGGTCAATGGCCTTGTCGGGCAGGAAGCGGTCGGTGATGTAGCGGTTGCTGAGCGTTGCCGCGCTCACCAAAGCCGAGTCGGCAATGCGGATGCCGTGGTGGAGTTCGTACTTCTCCTTGAGACCACGCAGGATCGAAATCGTATCCTCCACCGTCGGCTCGGACACGAAAACCGGCTGGAAGCGCCGGGCCAGGGCCGGGTCCTTCTCCACATGCTTGCGATATTCGTCGAGCGTCGTCGCGCCAACGCAATGCAATTCACCGCGCGCCAGGGCGGGCTTGAGGAGGTTGGACGCATCCATGGCGCCCTCGCTCTTGCCTGCGCCGACCAGGGTATGCATCTCGTCGATGAAGAGGATAATCTGACCTTCGGCCGCCTGCACTTCGGAAAGCACTGATTTCAGGCGCTCTTCGAACTCGCCGCGATATTTTGCGCCGGCAATGAGCGCACCCATATCGAGGGCGAGCAGGCTCTTGTTCTTGAGCGATTCCGGGACATCGCCATTGACGATGCGGATGGCAAGGCCTTCGGCGATGGCCGTCTTGCCAACGCCGGGTTCACCGATGAGGACCGGATTGTTTTTGGTGCGACGGGAGAGGACCTGAATGGTGCGGCGGATTTCTTCGTCACGCCCGATCACCGGGTCGAGCTTGCCCTCGCGCACATCCTTGGTGAGGTCCCGGGCATATTTCTTGAGGGCGTCATAGGTGTTTTCGGCCGAGGCACTGTCGGCCGTGCGGCCCTTGCGGATGGCTTCGATGGCGGTGTTGAGGCCTTGGGCGGTGACGCCGGCTGAAGCCAGGATCTTGCCCGCATCGGTATCCTTCTCGATGACCAGCGCCAGCAGCAGCCGTTCAACGGTCACGAAACTGTCGCCAGCCTTCTGCGCGGCCTGCTCGGCCGTATCGAAGACGCGCGCCAGTTCCCGGCCGAGATAAAGCTGGCCGGCATCGCCGGAGACCTTGGGAATCTTGTTGAGAGCCGCTTCCACGCCAGCACGGACGGCCTTGGCGTCGCCGCCGGCCCTCTCGATGAGGCCACTGGCCATGCCCTGGTCATCGTCAAGCAGGACCTTGAGCAGGTGGACCGGGCTGAACTGCTGGTGACCCTTGCCCAGAGCCGCGGTCTGCGCGCTCTGGATGAAGCCGCGCGAGCGCTCGCTGTATTTCTCGATATTCATGCAACTCTCCTGATCTCGCCCGTCACCCAGCCCGAAGCACCGGAGAGACGGCGGAAGCGTCGTTCTTTTGGAATGCCCGGATCGGCACATCCCTTCGCCAGTTCATGTAGGTACTGGCGAACCGAACAAAAGAGCATCGCAAGAAAAAGTCGGCAGGAAGACGCCTGCATCAATCGGGAGGCAGGATAGCGGAAACGAAGAGGCCGGGCATAAGCCCGGCCTCGACATCGTTATTCGGCGACATTGCCCGTAAGGAAGGCCGGCAGGTCCGGCTGGGGGGCACTGCCCGGATCGGTCGCGCCCTCGCCCCCGGCGGGACGGCGGCGACGCGGACGACGCTCGCGCGGCTTGCGCTGTGCGGGTTCGCCATCGCCTTCCGCAGCAACGGGAGCAGCGGCGGCTTCCTCCGCCGGCTGCGCCTGGCCTTCGCCGGCGCCGGCATCGCTCTCGTTCTCATTGCTCTGCTGCTGGATATGCACCGGCTGGGGCGAGGAGAAGCGGGAATTGACGTCGTTGGCATCATCGTCGAAATCGACCTCGTCCCCCTGGCCATCGCGCGGGCCGTTCATGGCCTGCTGGGCGGAGGAAACGATGCGGAAATAGTGCTCGGCATGCTGCAGGTAGTTTTCGGCCATTACCGAATCGCCCGAGGATTGGGCATCGCGGGCCAGCTGCAGGTATTTTTCGGCGATATGGGCGGCGTTGCCGCGCACCTTCACGTCCGGACCGTTGCTCTCATAGTTGCGCGACAGCGGATTGACATGTTTGCGTCCGCCGTTCCGGCCGCGCTGCCGGTTCTTGTTCTGGTTAGGTCTCATCGGGTCGCTTTGTCTAACTCTAAAAGTTAAGCGTCACATCAGGGGGTCGATCGGTACGAGATGGCCCGATCCGGCCCGTGACCCCGGCGGTGATCAATACGCACCGTGCGGGGAATGGTCTGGCTTCATGAAGACCGAATGCTGTCGGCAGCGACCCGGAAAAGTCCGTCCCGTCCCTCGCGTCGTCCCGGCCCGCCGGAACCGCGCTGCACCTGCAGCTACATACATTTTGGATCGGGTGTAATCGCCGCGGCGCTCATGATGCGCCATTGCCAGCACCGGCAAACTAGCCGCTTCGCTCGGATTTGACCAGCACTAATTGCGCTTTGTCTTAACCGGCCGGCTTACGTGTCCTTCAAGTGGTGCGCCTCGACCACACGGTCAAGGCCATTGAGGTCCTTGTGAAGGACAATGTCGGCAAATCCATGGAGGGCGAAGAGATCAGCAACGGCGGGGCCCTGGTCGTAACCGATCTCGACCAGCACAAGACCACGCGGCGCCAGGTATCGTTCTGCCTCGGCGGCAATGATCCGATAAGGCGCGAGTCCGTCCGGTCCGCCATCGAGCGCCAGGCGCGGATCGAAGTCCCTGACCTCGGGGGCAAGGGTCTCGACCACGGCGCTGGTTATGTAGGGCGGGTTGGAGGTGATGAGGTCGAACAGTCCCGATGCAGCTCCCTCCCCCTCGCGGGGAGGGTTGGGGTGGGGGGCTGACCTGGCTGGGTGCGCGTGGCGCCCCCCCACCCAACCTCCCCCGCCAGGGGGGAGGAGTTCAATCGAGCCCGCTGGCGGCCTCAGCGCCTCGAACCAGTTGCCCTGGGCAAATTCCAGCCGGTCTGCGACTCCATTCCGCTCCGCATTCGCACGCGCCATGACCAGCGCATCGGGATTGAGATCGGTTGCCACGCCCGATGCATCGGGCCGGTTGGCGAGAATGGCGACGGGAATGCAGCCCGTGCCAGTGCCCAGGTCGAGCAAGCGCCCATCCTGGGGGAGCGCCTTGATGGCCAAGTCGACCAGAAGCTCGGTATCGGGGCGCGGCTCCAGCGTTGCGGGGCTCAGGCGGAAGGGCAGGCCATAGAACTCGCGGAAGCCGATGATCCGCGCCACCGATTCGCCGCTCATCCGGCGTTGCACAAGATCCGCCACGCGAGCGGCATCGGTATCGGCTACACTGTCCTGCTCGCGTGTGGCCAGGGCGAGGGCATCAAGGCCCAGGGCATGGCTGGTGAGCAATTTGGCGTCGAGCGCGGCCGTTTCGAACCCGAGCCGGGTCAGCACATCGCGCCAGCCGCGCCAGAGCGCGCCAATGCTGACGGGTTCGGTCAGTTGACCTGCTCCATGGCCGCCAGCTGCGCAGCCTGGTTCTCGGTGATGAGCGCCTCGATCAATTCGTCCAGGGCCTCCCCGGTAATGACCTTGTCGAGCTTGTAGAGCGTCAGGTTGATGCGGTGATCGGTGACCCGGCCCTGCGGGAAATTATAGGTGCGGATGCGTTCGGACCGGTCGCCCGAACCCACCTGGTTCTTGCGATCCGCCGAGCGGGCGCTGTCGCGCTCCTCGCGCTGGATTTCGTAGAGCCGGGCCCTGAGAACGCGCATCGCCTCGGCGCGGTTCTGGTGCTGGCTCTTCATACTGGAGGTGACCACAAGGCCCGTGGGCAGGTGGGTGATGCGCACGGCCGAGTCGGTGGTGTTGACGTGCTGGCCGCCGGCGCCCGAGGAACGCATCGTATCGATGCGGATATCCTCGTTGCGGATGTCGATATCGATGTCCTCCACTTCCGGCAGCACGGCGACGGTGGCAGCAGAGGTATGGATGCGGCCCTGCGCCTCGGTGGCCGGCACGCGCTGCACCCGGTGCACGCCCGATTCAAATTTCATGCGGGCATAGACGCCCTTGCCCGAGACATTGGCGATGATTTCCTTGAAGCCCCCCATTTCGCCGGGGCTCTCTTCCATCACCGTGACCTTCCAGCCGCGGATCGAGGCATAGCGCTCATACATGCGGAACAGGTCGCCGGCAAAGAGTGCGGCCTCATCGCCGCCGGTGCCGCCGCGGATTTCGAGGATGATCGACTTTTCGTCGGCCTCGTCCTTAGGCAGGAGCAGGATACGGATGGACTGTTCGAGCTGTTCGAGCGTGCCGTCGAGATCTTCGATCTCGGCCTGGGCCATTTCGGCCATATCCTTGTCGCCGCTCTTGAGCAGGCCCACGGCCTCGGCACGGTCACGCTGGGCCTTCTTATAGGCACTGATCTGGCCGACGATTTCGGAGAGGTCCGAATGCTCCTTGGAGAGCTTGGCCAGCTCATCAGGGCTGGCACCACCCGACAGCGCCGCCTCGATATATTGGAAGCGGGTTTCGAGGGCGTCGAGCTTGTCCTGGGGAAGGCTGGGCAT